>NZ_BAAJLP010000002.1:0-245586 GCF_057547795.1 Alteromonas sp. 4NH20-0104
ATAACATTTGTCCCTATCCATTGCCCGACAACTGTTATACCCAGCGCTTTTTCACCGTTATTCTTTAGTCTAAATAGCCGTGTTTGCAGATTTAATAAGCTGCTGATTTAGAGTGCCTTTTAATTTAAACCTCCGAAACTGTCCTCATCTGGTTAAAAATCGTCCTTGCTAAGCGGCAGGACTATCATTAATATCCGTTTTGTCGCAAATGTCATTAAAATCATAAAGGCTCTAAAATGTACAAAAGCTATTTATGGGTGCGTCGGAACAGGTAGATGCCGAATGCATCCAGACTTAAAACAAAAAGCCCGCTAATCGCTACTTAAATTCGGTTTGGTGGGAGAAGGTAAGGTAGTTATGGCAGAGTTAGTCAGTTCGTTAAAGCATCCACTCAGTTTCAGAGGAGGCTGGTTTTGGTTATCATTTATTGTACTTTTAACTTCCTGGTTAACTGCGTATACGCAACAAACGGCGCTTTCTCTGACTATTTTATCGCTGGCCGTAATGGCGTCCGTGGCCAGAACCGCCCGCGATCAACAGGCCCTTAACGACCTCGAACTTGCTCTGGCGACTGAGCGCAACCCTCAGGAGCCCGTTACTCAGGTACCTGAGCGGATGCAACGAATCAACAGTTCACTTTACACGTTGCTGGCTGAGTGTGAGCTAAACATTCAGCGGGTCAAATCTACGCAGGATGATGCAGTAGAAACGCTGTCTGCCGCCTTTGGTACATTGCGTGCCCTGGTAGAAGAGCAAAACCAGCTCACTTATGCCCTGCTTAAATCCGACACCGACGGTGAAAAAGTGTATGCCGTGCAGTTGCAGCAATTTGTTGAAGAGACCGACCAGACCCTGATGTCGTTTATCGATACCAGTGAGCAAATCAGTCAATCAACCCAGTCGTTAATGACGCAGGTCAACACTATCTGCGAAGCCATGCCTACAGTGCAAAAAGCACTCAGTGATATTGATTCTATTTCATCGCAAACCAATCTGCTGGCACTCAATGCAGCCATTGAGGCTGCCCGGGCAGGCGAAGCAGGACGTGGTTTCGCAGTCGTTGCCGACGAGGTTCGTAAGTTGTCTACCCGCTCAACTGAATTCAGCGGTGTGATTACCCAGCAAATGAGCATGATCGCTGACCTTATCGTCAAACTCGAAAAGGAAGCGCGCTTTGTGGCGGACATGGATGTAAGCAATGTGACTTGCAAGAAAGATCACATTAAAGCGCAACTGCTGAGTATTGCTGAGAAAGCCCGGAACGATATGTCGGTTACCGAACAACTGGAAAGTCTGAACAGTCAGTTTTCAGCCACTATTGGCGATGCTATTCGTGGCATGCAGTTTGGGGATATTAACGGGCAAAACCTGACCCACACCAGTGGCATTCTCTCGATGGTGAAAGATCAACTGGACACTCAGGATATGGCGCACATTGAAGCACAAATTGAAGATTATCAGGGGCAGCTGGTCGCCAGAGGCCAACTGGACCATAACCCTGTCTCGGCGTCATCGATGGACGCCGGTGACGTGGAATTATTTTAACTAAGTCGTGTTAAGCAGAGGACATCCCATGAGCAAAAATATCCTAGTTGTCGATGATTCTGTCTCCATTCGTCAGATGGTGGAGGCCACACTCCGGGCGGCGCAGTTTAATGTGACCCTGGCGCAAGATGGTCAGGACGCGCTTGATAAATGCAGTAGTGGCCAGTTTGATTTTGTCCTGACAGACCAGAATATGCCGCGTATGGATGGCTTAACATTGATCCGGGCGCTGCGCAGTAAGGCGCAGTTTAGCAAAACGCCCATTGTGGTACTGACCACTGAATCGAGCGATGACATGAAGCAAAAAGGCAAAGCTGCGGGCGCTACCGGCTGGATGGTAAAGCCATTTTCACCGGACGTATTACTTAATGTACTCAAACGGGTACTGGGCTAAATCGGCGAAGCGGTTGCAGAGGTGAGTATGTCTATAGATGTCGAACAGTTCCATAGCGTGTTCTTTGATGAAAGTGAAGAACATTTGCAGGCAATGGAAGACTTGCTGATGACCATCGATGTGGATGCGCCGGATATGGAGGAGCTCAACAGTATTTTCCGGGCGGCTCATTCCATTAAAGGCGGCAGCGGTATCTTTGGTTTTGACCAATTAACCGGGCTTACCCACATCATGGAAACATTGCTGGATAAAGCCCGTAATCAAGCCATTCAACTTAATTCAGCCATTGTCGATTTGTTTCTGGAAACGGTTGATATTCTGAAAGCCACGCTGAACGCTTATCGCGAGCAGCAGCCGCTGCCAGAAGCAGAAATTGCGGCGGGGATTAGTCAGTTGGAAGCGACATTAAGCGCGCTTGATGCTGCCCCCCCGGCCTTTGACAAGTTGGAAGACGAGGATTGTGAGGAAGATGCGGGGTTTGGCTTCTTTGATGACTTGCCTGACGCGAATGCGGTTATCGAGGCGGGCATTAATAACAGCGACACCGACGACTTATTTGGCGATCTGGCCTTTGGCTCGGAATCGCAGGACGCCGTGCCGGAGACAGCGAGCGATGGGGTTGCAGAAGATGACGGCTTCGGTTTTTTTGATGAGATACCCGCGCCAGTGGCAGTAAAGGAAGAAAAAGAGGAAGAGGCATTTGGCTTTTTCGAAGACCTGCCTGAACCGCCAGTAGCCCCCGCGGTAAATGTTACGCCCATCAAAAGTGCTGCGAAAAAGCCCGCTGCCACTAAAACGAATAGCAGTCAAAGCAAAGAGTCCGGCTCAATTCGCGTAGATACCGCCAAAATTGATGGCATGGTCAACCTGGTTGGCGAGCTGGTGATCACGCAGTCGATGTTGTCCATGATTGGCCGTGATATTGAAGGGCAATCAGGGGAAATGCTGCAGGCAGCCATCGACGAATTACAGCGTAATACCCGGGAAATCCAGGAGTCGGTCATGTCGATGCGGATGTTACCGGTCAATATGACATTTAACCGTTTCCCACGGGTAGTTCGCGACTTGTCACAAAAACTCGGTAAGCAGGTCAGGCTGGTAATTGAGGGCGGCGGCACAGAAATAGATAAAAGCCTGATTGAGAAGCTGGTGGATCCGCTAACACATCTGGTACGCAACAGTATTGACCACGGTATTGAGTCGCCACACATCCGCACTGAGGCGGGAAAGCCTGAGTCCGGAACGGTTGTCCTCAGTGCGCAGCAAAAAGGTAGCAGTATTATTATCAGCATCAGTGATGATGGCGCTGGATTAGACCGTGAACGCATTATGGATAAAGCCGTGCAAAACGGGTTGCCGGTATCTCTGGACATGCCTGACAGCGAAGTCTGGCAACTTATTTTCCAACCGGGCTTTTCCACCGCGGCAGAAGTGACCGACGTGTCTGGTCGCGGTGTGGGGATGGATGTGGTGCGTCGTAACATTGAGTCTATCGGCGGGCGCATTGAAATCGAATCAACTCTGGGCCAGGGCTCATCGTTCAGCATTCATCTGCCACTCACCCTGGCGATAGTGGATGGTATGTGCGTCACCGTAGGTGAGCAAATCTTCGTGATGCCATTGCTTAATATCATTGAGTCTTTCCAACCCAAAGCAGAGCAAATACAGACCATTGGCAACGACAGCGTGCTGTGGATCCGGGATGAATACTGGCCGCTGGTACCACTGCATCAGATGATGCAGGTAGACGACGCAATTCTGGCGCCTACCGAAAGCATTATTGTGCTGTTAGAGAGCGGTAAACACCGTTTTGGTGTGCAGGTTGATGCACTCATGGGACAGCAACAGGTCGTTATTAAAAGTCTTGAAAAGCATTACAAAAAGGTCGCTGGCGTGGCCGGTGCAACCATTATGGGCGATGGCAAAGTAGCGTTGATTATCGACGTTGATTCCATGGCTCAGTCCTGCCAGTTAAACATTAAACATGAGGTGTGTGCATGAGCGATTCAACCTTACAGCAATCACCCGTGGCATCCAATGAAAAGGAATTTCTGAGTTTTGTACTGGGCAAGGAGCATTATGCCCTGGATATCACGACGGTCAAAGAAATCCGCGGCTATGAGGCAGCGACCAAAATCGCCAATGCGCCGGCCTTTATTAAAGGGGTATTAAACCTGCGGGGCGACATTGTACCGATTGTCGATTTACGTCTGAAATTCAATGTAGGCGAGGCTACTTACAACCAATTCACCATTGTGATCATGCTCCATGTCCATGAGCGGATTGTCGGCGTCGTAGTCGATGGGGTGTCGGATGTAGTGCGACTTACCGACGAACAGATATTACCGCCGCCTGAGTTTGGTGTGGCGTTCGACAGTCAGTATTTACACGGTTTGTCTGAGGTGGATGACACCATGGTCATCCTGGTCAATATCGAAAAACTGATCACCAGCGATGCATTAGCGCTGGTGGATAACAGTCAGAGTATGTCACTGGCCGGTTAAGTTCGGTGCTAACTGGCAAGGTTTTTAATTACAGAATTTTGCGTGAAGGCCCAAGGTAGGTCGGCACGCAGCAAGACAAAATGGTGGAGTAAAATCATGGGTGTATTAAACATTTTCAATCAGGAAGCCCTGAAAAAAGCACAGCAACAAGCACTGGTTCAAAATAAGGCGCTGGATGCCAGTTCTTCAAGTCTGATGGTGCTCAATCACGATGGCATTATTACTTATACTAACCCGGCACTGCGTAACTTGTTCAGGCTTCGTCAGGCCGAGCTACAAACGAATTCTGCTCAGTGGCAGGCAGAAATGCTCACTGGTCAGCACTGTAGTGTGATCAAGTCAGATTTAAGCAGTCGCTTACTTAACGCCGGTCAGAAACAATCAGTCACTATTGGTGAATGCACGCTGGATCTTAACGTCACTGCGGTGCAAGGCCCTAATGGCCAGATAGAAAGTTATGTACTGGAATGGTTTGACGAACAGGAGCATCAACTGGCTTTTGGGAAGATCGCCGCCATGGAGCGTTCGCAGGCGGTGATCGAGTTTAATTCAGACGGCATCATTGAAAATGCCAATGAGTTATTCCTGAACGCCATGGGTTATCGTCTGGACGAAATCAAAGGTCAGCATCACAGCTTGTTTGTTGATACCGCCTACGCACGCAGTGCTGAGTACAAAGCGTTCTGGCAAGTTTTACGCAGTGGTGATTATCATAGCGGTGAATTCTGCCGCTACGATAAGCACGGCGAGGCAGTGTGGATCCAGGCCAGTTACAATCCGGTACTGGATCAAGCTGGAAAAGTGGTCAAAGTGATCAAGTTTGCAACCGATATCACAGCGACTAAAACACGCGATGCCGACCTCTGCGGCCAGATTGATGCCATCAGTAAATCTCAGGCGGTCATCGAGTTTGATCTTCAGGGGACTATTTTAAACGCAAACGAGAACTTTCTGGCCACTGTTGGTTATAGCCTCGATGAAATCAAAGGTCAGCACCACAGTAAATTTGTCAGCAGTGCCCATGCCGCCAGTCCGGAATATGCCAGCTTCTGGCAGAAGCTAAAAGCCGGTCAGTTTTTTGTTGGGGAGTATCAGCGCTTTGGTAAAGAAGGGAAGGAAATCTGGATCCAGGCCAGCTATAACCCGATCATGGATTTGACCGGTAAACCCTTCAAAGTCGTTAAATATGCTACCGACATTACGGAGACTAAACTTCGCAACGCTGATTATTCCGGTCAGTTGGAAGCCATCGGTAAGTCGCAGGCTACCATCGAGTTCACGCCGGACGGCACCATTCTGACCGCCAATGAAAACTTCCTCAATACCGTGGGTTACACGCTGGAAGAAATCAAGGGGCAGCATCATCGTTTGTTCGTTGAGACCAAAGAGCAAAACAGTTCAGCGTATAAATCGTTCTGGAATGATCTGAAAAACGGTAAATTTTTTGCGGGAGAATTTAAACGCATCAGTAAAAGCGACGAAGAAATCTGGATTCAGGCTTCTTACAACCCGATTTTTGATATGAACGGCAAAGTCTTCAAAGTGGTGAAATATGCCACGAATATCACTGCAGAAAAGCAGAAAAATGCCTATTTCGAAGGTCAGCTGGATGCCATCGGTAAATCCCAGGCAGTCATCGAGTTTGATCTGGATGGCGTTATTCTCAGTGCCAATGAAAACTTCTGCAATACGCTCGGCTACAGCCTGGATGAAATCAAAGGTAAACATCACGGCCTGTTTGTGGAAAAAGAGTATAAAAACAGCGCAGAGTACGCGGCATTCTGGGACAAGCTGAATAAGGGCATCTACGCCTCTGGTGAGTTTAAGCGGATCGCAAAGGATGGGCGTGAAATCTTTATCCAGGCTACTTATAACCCCATCATGGACCAAAACGGCAAGCCATTTCGCGTGGTCAAGTTTGCCACTGATGTAACAGCCCGGACCAAAGCAGTAAACGAAATGAAGCACATCATGCATTCGTTGTCGAAGGGGGATTTGAACTGCCGCATTGAACAGGAGTTTGAAGGCGACTTCAAAGATCTGGGTATTGCCACTGACCAGTTCATTAAAGACATGCGAACCACCATCATGGACATCAGAAACGTCATGACTCAGCTAGCCGCCGGTGATTTAACCTGCAGCATTGAGCACGAGTTTGAAGGTGACTTTAAAGTGCTGGGTGAAGCGATTAATCAGTTTATCTTCAACATGCGTTCAACTATCGGTGAAATTAATACCGCAGTAGAAACCATCAACACAGCATCTTCTGAAATTGCCTCCGGTAATGCAGACTTATCGTCTCGTACCGAACAACAGGCATCGAGTCTGGAAGAGACATCATCAAGTATGGAAGAGCTCAACGGTACGGTGAAGTTGAACGCCGAGAATGCAGAGCAAGCCAATGGGCTGGCTGCCCAGGCCTGTGACGTAGCGGCCCAGGGGGGCGACATGATTCGTCAGGTTGTCAGCACAATGTCGTCGATTAATGAATCTGCCCAGGAAATTTCTGACATCATCGGTGTGATTGACGGAATTGCTTTTCAAACCAACATTCTTGCCCTGAATGCGGCGGTGGAGGCTGCCCGTGCAGGGGAGCAAGGCAGGGGCTTTGCTGTGGTGGCAAGCGAAGTTAGAACGCTGGCGCAGCGTTCGGCGGAAGCAGCTAAGGATATTAAAGAGCTGATTTCCGACTCGGTAAGCAAAATTACCACCGGCAATGAACTGGTTAACCGTTCAGGTGAAACCATGAACGATGTGGTCAATTCGATTAAACGGGTGAATGACATCATGTCAGAAATTGCTGCGGCGTCTGTTCAGCAAGCCTCTGGGATCGACGAGGTGAGCAAAGCCGTGGTGCAAATGGATGAAATGACACAGCAAAATGCCGCGTTGGTGGAAGAGGCTGCCGCAGCGGCAGACAGCTTACGCCAACAGGCCAGCCAGCTCTCTGACCGCGTCTCGAGCTTTAAACTGGATACCGCGGCAAGCACACCCGTGGGCATTGCCGCTCCGTCGGCACCTAAAACGCTGAATGTACCGCCGGTGGCCAGAAAGCTTAATGGCAGCGGGTTCAACGGGCAAAGCCTTTCCGGGGCACTGTTAAAGCCTGCGGTGTCGGCAGAAGATGAGTGGGAGTCGTTCTAAAGATGGACGCGGTAGCTTTACAACAAGAGCGTGAGTTCGTGTTCCAGCGCGCGGACTTTGACAAAGTTCGCGCCAGCCTGATGCAGAAAGCGGGTATCAGGCTGACCGACGCCAAGGACGGTTTGGTGTATAGCCGCCTGGCAAGACGCATTCGCGCTCTGGGGCTGTCTAGTTTTGCCGAGTATCTGGATTTCGTGGATGGCTCAAATGCCGAACAGGAACAGTTCGTTAATGCACTGACCACTAATCTGACCTCATTCTTTCGGGAGCCGCATCACTTTGATGCGCTGGCCGGGTACCTGCAGCAACACCCGCAAACCACCACTATCTGGTGCGCAGCGAGCAGTACAGGAGAGGAGCCGTACTCTATTGCCATGGTTGTCGCTGAGGTATTTGGCTCATTCAAAACGCCGGTCAAGATTATTGCATCGGATATCGACAGTAATGTACTGGCCACGGCTCGCGAGGGCGTGTATCCCAGCAGGAACATCGAGCAAATTCCGCCACAGCGACGTAAATCGTTTTTTCAGCGAGGTCGCGGCAGCCAGTCTGACAAGGTGCGGGTAGTCAGGGAGCTCCGCGATATGGTGACTTTCAGACAAATTAATCTACAGCAAGCGGATTGGGGGTTTGGCCAGCCAGTCGACATTATCTTTTGCCGCAATGTGATGATCTATTTCGATAAATCAACCCAGCTTAAAGTACTCAACCGTATGGTGCAGCTGTTGAAGCCTGACGGGCTTTACGTGGCCGGTCATTCTGAAAACTTTAACCATCAAACACATCTGGTAAGGCCCATTGGCAAAACGCTTTATCAGCCGGTGAAAGCCGCTAATGGCACATAACGCGGAACGCTTTACCGATGCGCCAACCGCTTATTTTGACCCGTATTTTCAACGTGCCGCGGTAAAGCTATTGCCCGGTCAATACTATGTCACAAGCGGTGAAACCATGATCGTTACTACGCTTGGGTCTTGCGTGGCGGCTTGCGTACGGGATCGCGTAAGCGGTATTGGCGGGATGAATCACTTTATGTTGCCGGCCGTGATCAGAGCCGATCAACAAACGGCAAAAACGTTTACCCGGTATGGTCAGCAAGCCATGCAAACGTTGCTGGAAACCCTGCAACGCATGGGAGCAAAACCGGCAAACTATGAGGCTAAGGTGTTTGGCGGTGGAAAGGTGATGGACGGGTTCGAAAGCTGTGACGTGGGCACCCAGAACGCCCGTTTTATTGAGCAGTATATGGCGTTACACCAGATCCCTATAGTGTCGCGGGATCTTTATCAGGACTATGCCAGGAAGGTGTATTTTTTACCACAAACCGGTGAAGTACAGATGAGACGAATTCGCCGGTTAAACAACACCACCATTATTGAACGTGAAAAGGAGCATCGCTCCTGTTTGTCACGTCAGGTTGTGGGCTAGTTCAACAGAGGTTGTTATGGCAATAAAAGTACTAGTTGTTGATGATTCTGCCTTAATTCGCCAACTATTGGCGCAAATAATTGATTTAGCACCGGGTTTGCAACTGGTGGGAGCGGCGCCTGATGCCTATGTGGCAAAGAAAATGGTGTTGGAGCATGCCCCGGACGTTATCACGCTGGATATTGAAATGCCCAAAGTCAATGGCCTGCGCTTTCTGGAGGTTCTGATGCAGGCCCGGCCAACGCCGGTACTGATGATATCAACCTTAACCCAGGAAGGGGCTGAAGCGACCTTGCGTTCACTGGAACTGGGCGCTATCGATTTTATTCCTAAACCGAGGCTGGGCGTTGCTCAGGGCATTAAAGACTACAGTGATATGATCATTGAAAAAATACAAACCGTGGCCAGAGCCCACGTACGCAAACCCCGACAACAACCGGTCACCTCAGCCGCCAGAGTGCAGTTTTCGGGGACCGAGAAAATACTTGCCATTGGTGCGTCTACAGGCGGTACCGAGGCAATTAAGCAGGTCCTTAGCGGGTTGCCGGGTAATTCACCGGCAACGGTGATTACCCAGCACATGCCTCCGGGTTACACCTCGACGTTTGCTAAACGGCTGGATGCGGCCAGCGCTATGCAGGTTCGCGAAGCTAAAGGCGGTGAGCGCTTATTACCGGGTTGTGCTTACTTAGCCCCCGGTGATAAACACATGATTGTAGAGCGTAGCGGTGCAGACTATCGGATCCTGCTTGATGGCGGCATGCGGGTCACCGGCCATAAGCCCTCCGTGGATAAATTGCTTGAGTCGCTGGTAACGGCTGCCGGGGCCAATGTTGTGGCAACACTGCTCACCGGGATGGGGAAAGATGGCGCCGCTGGCATGCACAAGCTCAAGCAGGTTGGGGCTTCCACCTTTTGCCAGGATAAGGATTCTTGCGTGGTGTTTGGCATGCCTAAGGCCGCTATTGAAATGGGCGCTGCGGATCATGTGGTCTCGCTGGACAAAATGGCGGCAAGATTAATTGATGAATTTGTGCGTCTTGGTGCCGGTTCCCGCCTGTAGAGAGCTGTATTGCTCTAACGCCGAGCGCTATGGCAGGCTGATCAATGACATTTGCATGTCAAAGGGGTAAGCTTAACAAAACTCATTGGACCTGTTTGACTGCCCGTTGCCGGGGCTGACAGGCCATTTGCTAAAGAGAACCGATAACATGAATGCAAATGTCGTACTAAGCGGTGTTGGCTTGTGGACGCCGCCCTACAAAATTACCAATCAGGAACTGGTGGAGAGCTACAACGCCTGGGCTGAGGCCTACAATCAAACACATCAGGCGCAGATTGAAGCCGGTGAACTTACCGCTAAGCCTTTCTCCAGTGCCGAATTTATCGAGAAAGCCTCGGGGATTAAAAGCCGCTACATTTACCGTAAGGAAGGCGCGCTGGATATTGCACGTATGCGCCCGGAGATCCCTGAGCGCGGCGAAGGGGAGTTATCCAATCAGGCGGAAATTGCCATAGAGGCGGCGAAGCTGGCGATGGCAGATGCCAACAAGACAGCTGCTGACATTGACGCGGTGATAGTGGCCTGCGCTTATACCCAGCGCTCCTATCCGGCCATTGCCATTGAAGTGCAGCACGAACTGGGTATCGACGGGTTTGGTTTTGACATGCTGGTAGCCTGTTCCGCGGCGACCTTTGGCATGCACAGAGCCTGGGAAATGATAGCGTCGGGCAATGCTAAATGTGTGCTGGTGATTAATCCTGAACTGGTATCCCCCCAGGTCAACTACACCGATCGTGACAGCCATTTTATTTTTGGTGACGTGGCCACGGCAACCATTCTTGAAACGGCCGAAACGGTTAGCACTGATACCGCTTTTGATATTCTCAGTACGCAGGCGAAAACCGTTTATTCAAATAACATCCGCTCTAACTTTGGTTACATGAGCCGGGCCAATGATGTGGATCCGTTTGGGCCTGATAAACTCTTTCATCAGGCCGGTCGTCGCGTATTTAAAGAAGTGTGCCCCATGGCGGCAGAGCATATCGCCAATCACCTTGCGCTGCATGGGCTGACCTCGGAAAACGTAAGTCGCTGGTGGTTGCATCAGGCCAACATCAATATGAATACGCTGATTTGCAAAAAGTTGTTAGGCCGGGATGCTAACCGTGAAGAAGCGCCGATTGTGCTGGATGAGTATGCTAACACGGCTTCAGCCGGCTCGATTATCGCGTTTGCCTTACATCATCAGAATCTGGCCCGTCAGGATGTCGGGGTGATTTGTTCCTTCGGGGCGGGATACTCGATTGGCAGCCTGGTCGTCCGCAAAAGGTAGCTGGAAGCCAGAGGCAGATTGTGATAGAAAATAACCAATAAATAGAGGGGGTTAATCTTCCGCTCTCTGGCAGTGTACGACAAATACTGCAGCCCACCACAACTGCCTCGGTGTAACAGTAGGACAACAAATGATTGCAGATATCGGCTACGGCCTGAATAGTATTGGTTACCTGGTCTTGTTGTTATTGCTGTTTACCGTGCGTAAACCGGGGCTGGCCAAGTATATGCTGAGTCTCGCGACGCTGGTAACCCTGCTGTGGTCACTGAGCTTTGTCTCGTTTTTAAGCGGTCCTCTGAGCGTTTTCCACTTACTCCAGGCGGATACGATTAAGCAGGGGATCTGGCTGCTGTTTATTGCCAGCTGTCTGAAAAATGACTTTGCTAATATCTGGCAGGTGCTGCGTCAGCCAGCCACCTTATTTGCCCTGTTAGTGCCTGCGGTGGCGTTTTTGAGCCCCTGGTTTATTCAGGTCGATATTACCTGGCACTTCCTTATGCAAACCCTTATTGCGCTTGAAGTGTTAATTCTGCTTGAAGTTCTGTATCGACAGGTTGGGCAGGATCAATGGGCGTACAAGCCGCTGGCGTTGTATCTGGGCGCCACAAACCTGTTCGAATTTGTGTCTTATGCTAACGCCACCATGATTGCCAGTGTCGAACCTGGCTTCATTGCCGCCCGCGGTTATATTTACCTGCTGATGCTACCGTTTCTGGTGATTGCTACGCGGCGTATTAAGCACTGGGGGGTAAATATATTTATTTCCCGTGAAGTGGTATTACACAGTTCCTTGTTGCTGGTGGCTGGGGTGTATCTGTTCATCATGGCGGCCATGGGCTATGTGATCAGCTATCTGGGCTGGACCTGGGGCTCAACAGTGCAGATCATACTGATTGCGCTGTCGCTGGTACTTCTGGCCACGTTGTTTTTGTCGAATTCTTTTCGCACCCGCATTAAAGTGTTTATTACCAAACACTTTTTTGCTAACCAATTTGACTACCGGGAAGAGTGGGTTAAATTAACTAACGTGTTGTCTCAAAACGACCAGTCATTGCCCAGTGTTTATCAGGTGGCCCTTGAAGGAGTGATGGGAGCTATCAATTACGACAGCGGTGCACTGGTTAAAAAGCAGGGCCCCGGTTTTCATGTGGTCAGTAGCCACCACTTTATGCCGTTGTCTGAAGTGGAAGGCACGCTGAAACCATTATGGGATTATTGCGAAAAAACCGGGTGGCTTATCGATCTCGATGAATACCGAACCAAACCTTATGTGTACGAAGGGCTTAATCTGTCTAATGAGGTGGTCGGAAACACGCATTTACAATTGGTTATCCCGTTTATCCGTCAGGACAATATGTGGGGGCTGGCACTGGTGTGCGCAGTGGATAGACCCAAGGTGTCGCTTAACTGGGAAGTCAGGGATTATTTAAACGCCGTAACAAACCAAATTGCTAATTTCATTTATTTACACGAAGCGGCACAATCGTTAGCAGAAAATGCGCAGTTTGCTGCGTTTAACCGGATGGCGGCATTCGTTTTACACGATTTGAAGAATGTACTGGCACAGATAGATCTTATCCTGTGTAATGCCGAACAGCACAAAGGTAACCCTGAATTTATTGAAGATACCTTCGAAACCCTGCATCATACCAAAGCACGTATGGACCGGATGCTGCGTCAGCTAACAGAAAAACAGGTAGAAGAAAGAGGCGCCGACGCCACACATACCTTATCATTGTTGATTAAACAGGTCGTTGATAAACGCTGTCAGTCTTTGCTACCGCTGCCGCAGGTTGTGGTAAAAGAAGAAACTGAAGTAGTGGTAGATCAGGATAAGTTTGCTAATGTGATGTATCATCTGATGAGCAACGCCCAGCAGGCCTGTGCTGATGACGGTGAAATTGAAGTGACCCTGGTGCTGGATGCTGAACGTCAACATCAGCTTGTGTTTATTGAGGACAATGGCACAGGCATGGATGAAGAATTTATCAAGCATCGCTTGTTCAAACCATTTGATACCACTAAAGGTAACGCTGGGATGGGCATCGGAGCATATGATGCAAAAACCTATATGGAATCGATAGGCGGATATTTACAGGTGCAAAGTCAGCCAGATGTAGGCACTTGCTTTACGTTGGGCTTTCCCGTCCAGTAATTATGCCACTATCGAGCAGAAGAAAACGGAAATAGAGTATGAGTGACACCATCCTGGTAGTTGATGACGATTTAGGTATTCAGAAGCAGTTAAAATGGAGTTTGACCGATTTTAATGTGGTTTTCGCCGACGATCGTTCCTCTGCAATTGCGCAGTTACGTCGGTTTGAACCCAAAGTCGTCACTCTGGACCTGGGGTTACCTCCCGATCCGGCGAATGCTTCAGAAGGCCTGAAAACCCTGGAAGAAATTCTGGCACTGGCACCCAATACCAAAGTAATTGTGGTGACCGGTAACAACGACAAAGATAACGCGCTCAAAGCCATCGACTTTGGTGCTTACGATTTTTATCAGAAACCGATCGACTCTGATACCATTAAGCTGCTTATCAACCGTGCCTTGAATCTGGCGAAGCTGGAAGATGAAAACCGTATTCTGGCTAAAACCCGACCGGCAATGGGCCGTATTATTGGTAACAGTGATGCCATCCAGACTGTGATGCGCAAGGCTGAGAAGATTGCCGGAACAGATATCAGTACCCTGTTGTTAGGCGAAAGTGGTACGGGTAAAGAAGTCTTCGCCCGGACTATCCATGAACACAGCCCGCGTAAAGACAAGCCGTTTATTGCCATTAACTGTGCATCAATTCCGGAAAATCTGCTCGAGAGTGAACTCTTCGGTTATGAAAAAGGGGCCTTTACCGGCGCCAATAAAACCACCATTGGTAAAATTGAAACGGCTCAGGGCGGCACCCTGTTTCTGGATGAAATCGGTGATATGCCCATTGGTTTACAGGCTAAAATGCTGCGCTTCCTGCAGGAGCGAGTGATTGAACGGGTGGGGGGCAGAAACGAAATTCCGGTCGATATTCGGGTGATTTGTGCCACTCACAGAGATATTCAAACCATGGTAGGTGAAGAGACCTTCCGTGAGGATTTATTTTATCGTATCGGTGAGATCCCGATTAATATCCCGCCACTGCGCGATCGTGAGCAGGATATCGTACTGCTGGCGCGTACCTTCCTTAATCAATACCGGGAAGAGTTTAACGCTAAAGCCAAAAGTTTCAGTGATGGTGCCATGAGAGCAATGCTGGCCCATCGATGGCCGGGGAACATTCGCGAGCTACAGAATAAATTGAAGTCGGCGGTAATTATGGCCGAGGGGACGGTAATTCAGGCCGATGATCTGGGGTTACTGGAGCCTTCTGAAGATTTTGAAAGCGAGATCCTGAATCTGCGCGAAGTACGAGAGCAGGCGGAAAGCAAAGCGATTCGTAAGGCTTATCAACGCGCTGATAAGAATATGTCAAAAACGGCGGAACTGCTGGGCGTAACCCGCCCTACGTTATATTCATTAATCGACAAGTATCATCTTGAAGATCTGAAAACCGGCGTGTAGTTACAGCTACGCCGGTCAGGCAGGGGGCACCTGTCCTATGACTGGCTGCTTTGCTCGGCCCAGTTGATCGAAGACAGGTGGTTGAGCGAAGTTTGTATCCGGGTTGGCGGCAACTCAAACTTTTCTTCAAGCTGGGTGGCGTTTCGCTCTCCCGAGGCGGATTTCCCGCCGACTAATCCTATCCAACAGTCTTTACCCGAACGTTTTGCGGCGTACAGGCATTCATCCAGCAGGCCGAAATAGCTGTCCCAGTCCAGCAGCGCGGGTTCGCTGGGGTAGAGCGGCAGCACGCAAAAACCAATCGAACAGGTAATGTGAAGACTGTGCTGAGTGCTTATCTGGAAGTCATGTTCGTGAATTCCGTTACGCAGTCTGTCAGCCAGAGCAACGGCCTCAAGCCGGTTAGTATTGCGACATACCGCGAGGAATTCTTCGCCTCCCCAGCGGATCAACATGTCAGAAGGACGGAACACAGAACGCATTACCTTGGCCAGCTCGGTCAGAATCCTGTCACCTGCCATATGACCGTAGGTGTCATTAATCCGTTTAAAGTTATCGATATCCAACAGAAAACAAAGCATATCTGAGGGGCTGTTTTCAAGGTTAGTCTCGTGGGACAACAGATAAGCTTGCTGGGCGCGATTAATTTCCTGTGGTAACTGGTTATTCAGGTATTGTCGGTTGTACAAACCAGTAAGTGGATCCATAAGACTGGCCCTTTCAAGGGCAATGTAGGCGTTTTCCAGTTCGGCATTCTTAGACTCCAGTTCCTGAGTACGACGACGCACTTCACGTTTTAAAAAGCGTGAGCGTTGACTGTGGTTAAACCGACTCCAGATTAAAAATACCAGTAAGGTCACCGCAAACAACGATGCATAAAGCATACGCACTTCCAGTTCCTGTTGTTCAGCTTTGGCGAGCTGAATGGCCTGGTTTTTATTGAGTAGTTCCAGTGACTGAGCCTGACGTTCCACATCAAGTTGTGATTGCAGGTATAGCAGTGCCAGCGAGCGGCGCTGCTCGAGGCTTTGCTTTTCCAGCTGTTGCTGGCGTTTAAGCGCACCTAAGGCAGACTGATAATCACCGGACTGCTCATGCATCTGCATTTTAACCGCCTCAAACCGCGCCTGAGTGAGTAATTCACCCCGTTCAATAGCTTGTTGAAGACCCTGTTCAAGATGGCGTTTTAATGCCTTTTGATCGTTGCCAAGATAAGCCTGAGCCAAGGTTAAATGCAAATCAGTAAGCAGGGTTGTACAATTATACGAGGTGGCTTGTTGTAGCTTTGACTCCAACAGAGTAATACCGGCTTCAGACTGGTTTTGGTATATCAGAATGTTGCCCAGACTGGTGTCAATTTTGGTGACATCGCACTGTGCTTCTAACTGGGTGAATTGTGCTCTGCTTTGTTCGAGGTGGCGACGGGCATTCGCATAATGGCCCATCTGGATATTGACCTGACCAAGATGATAATCCAGTTCTGCCTGCAGTGTTTTGATTTGCAGTGTGTCAATGAGAACCGCTGCTTCCTGCAAATACAGCATGGCTTCGTCATTTTGAGCAATTTCACTGTATACCCGGGCAATCTGCATCAATGTGGAGGCCGTGGCCTGGTTATTGTTCTCCTGACGTAACAATGGCAATGCGCGTTCCAACTGACTCAGTGCACTCTCAAACTGGCCCAGCTGTCGCAATGAAATACCCACTTCCAGCTGTTGCAGAGCGATACCATCATAACGGCCTTGCTGATGATAGATATCTTTGGCGAGATTAAAATAACCTAAAGCGGACTGATAAAGTCCCATCATTCGGTAAGTTCTGCCAATATCAGTGTACAAGCCGGCCATACCGAGGGGCTCTCTGGCCGCTTTAAAAAAGTCGAGCGAACTCTGGAACTGCCTCAGGGCCAGCGGATAATTATTTTTGATCAGTGAAATATGGCCGATGGCATGGGAGCCGTTTGCCGCAGCCCGCTCATCTTGTTCTGACTGGGATAATTCTAACTGTTTAAGTATCTGGCGTTCGGCTTCCTGAGTGTTGCCCTGGTTTACCAGCTTCTCAACGTTAAAGCCGCTGGCATAGAACGAGTGTTCATCCATCGAAACGTGACGCACTGAGTGCGCTAATCCGGGTACAGAACAGCACAGTAAAGTCACCAACAGGCCAACACGGTTTAACATCATTACTTTCTACACCGCCCTGTGACGTAAGACGCGCGACTCCATTACTGCGCTGTCATGTCGTATTTATACTAAAGTACACTCTTTTGTTATGTTGTTATTCTGAGGTTCGTTTAAAAAATAATCAATAGCGTGAGTGTGTTTTCTTACACTTAATCAAAATCGAGATTGGCGTGTCGCTTAATCCAAAGCCTGATCAATTTTGATTTGGCAATACCGCTTTGTGCTGATAACTGCTGCAGCTGTTCAATGCATTCCTGGGTCAGCGTAAACGTTGCTCTGCGCATTGGCTCATGGTGAGGTTCACTGATTTGCTTTTCTGCGGCGGCAGAAATGGGCACGACCACACCACTGGCATATTGCAGTGCGTCCTGGATAAACTCCTCCGCACTGACATTTTTACTGGCTGTACGCCTAACTGGCGGCGTAGAGCGAGAAAGGTTTATCAGACTCATTTTGTTCCCCTTTACCTCGGGCCAGTAACTCTTCAATGATGCTGCGTATTTCGACCGCAGCTTTACCATCGGCTTCACTTTCCAGCACCGAGCGGCCTGACTCTTCCGAGTCGTCATACATGTTGCGGCTAAAGGTCACGGAGTTTAAAACAGGGACTTCAAACGAACGACACACTTCCTTGGCTTCCAGGATCCGCGAAGCCAGCGAGGGCAAAGAGGGACACTGAGTAATAACAAAAGCGGCATTCATTCGTGGGTTGACCATTTTACACGTCGACAATATGTCTTCCATATGGGGAACGGTTTTCAGGTCGCGGCGTTTCGGACGTAGCGGAATTAAAATATGGTCGGCCACAGCCATTGAAGAGCGCAGCGCCAGATTGTCCTGGCCGCCACAATCGATAACCACATAATCGTAGCGAGCTTTCAAACTTAACAGTTCGTTGCGAATTTTACCGTAGAGTTGGATACAGGTAATTGACGGCAACTCCTCATTGCTGCTGCGCTCTTGTGCCCAGTCTGAAGTGGTGCGCTGGGGGTCGCAGTCCACCATCAGAACGCTGGCTTTTTTCTCACAGCGTAAATATACGGCGATGTTCTGGGCCAGACAGCTTTTTCCACTACCACCTTTTTCGCCACCAACTAATATCATCATTGTTCAATCCTCATTAAGTAATCGCAATTACGTAATAAAAAAGTGAACTGACTGTCAGCAATGCCGGCGTGCCGGGGGAAGCAATCCAACGTCACTGCACAGTGTTCGGTAACCCCGCTATCTTATCCTTAGACGTAGACCGGAGGCTTTGCGTCACACTCTTTCGAAGTGTTTTGCCTTTTTCATATACTACGGGAATGCTTGTAAGCACCCCTTAATTCCTGAACAAATCATAAAGTATGAGAGGAGCTGCATCCATTGTCCGCAGGCATTGAAATTTATATTCAGGGATTGAAGTCCATACCCTAAATGTGGAGTGTAATCTTTTATTGTGATTTCGTAGTGATTTTTTAATCGTTTATTTTGATTGTGGCGATAGGTATTTACCGCTGGTTCTCTGCACGGTTAGGGTTATACTTATTGAAACTGTTAAGGAGAATATAATGACACACCCCATTGATAAGCCTTCTTTTGAAGGAAAAAAAGTACCTGATGTGACCTTTGCCATTCGGGAAGGTGAGCAGTGGATCAATCGCACTACCGACGATATTTTCGGCGGTAAAACCGTGGTGGTATTTTCTCTGCCTGGCGCTTTTACGCCGACTTGTTCGTCGACTCACCTGCCACGTTATAACGAACTGGCCGACACATTTAAAGACCAAGGCGTAGATGAAATCGTGTGTATCTCAGTGAACGACACCTTTGTCATGAACGCCTGGGCAGCGGATCAGGAGTCGGACAATGTGTCTCTGGTGCCCGATGGTAATGGTGAATTTACCGACGGCATGGGCATGCTGGTGGATAAAGCGGATTTAGGCTTTGGCAAGCGCAGCTGGCGTTACTCTATGCTGGTGAAAGACGGTGTAGTGGAAAAAATGTTCATCGAACCGAACAAGCCCGGCGACCCGTTTGAGGTATCAGACGCTGATACCATGCTGTCCTACATTGCGCCTAATGCAGTGAAACTGGAGCCGGTTTCTATTATTACCAAACCGGGTTGCCCGTACTGCGCGAAAGCCAAAGCACTGCTACAGAACAAAGGTTTTAAATACGAAGAAATCGTTATGGGGCAAGGCGCTACGCTGACTACATTGAAAGCCATCAGCGGTCGCGACACAGTGCCACAGGTATTTATTGGTGGTAAGCACATTGGCGGCAGCGACGATCTGGAAGCCTATTTTGCTGAATAGGGCCGTATTAAGATGATAAAAAACTCGCCAATCGGCGAGTTTTTTTGTTTTCAGTAGGTGGTTATCTTTCGAGGTAGGGCTTTGCCCGTCTAGATATAAGCTAGGAAACAAGGATGTTCACAGATTGTTGTCGGAGTCGCCGACCGCGACCAAAGGGTGTTGTGCGACCCGGTGACCGTGAACCACTCTGGACTCCCCGCAGCCCTCATCAGTGAAAAGCGTCATCGTCCCTGGCAGAGCAAACCAGACCGTCAATGACGGCACATCCCTGTGCCGCATCGACTGAATCCTCATCCATGATGCTTCTTCTGGTTCGCCATGTATGCCAGTGACGATGACAACACTGAAGAAGGGCACAATTATTGTTCTTTCTTCGATGTAAACAAAGCCACCTTTATAGGGGCTTAACGCAAAGCCAACTTCGTTAGAAGATGGCTTCTTTACTCAAAAACTTAGTTACAGCTGCGGGGCGTCGAAGTCCTCAGGCTCATCGGTATAAATACACACATTCCAGTCTTCAGCCAGGCCGTCTTCGGCCTGACAATAAGTATTAAAGAAATCGCTGATTTCCTGACGCTGACAGTGAGCTTCAAAGCTGGCCATATCGGCCCATATTTCATTAAACGCAATGGGAAAACTGTTGCCTTCGGCGAATGGGCTTGTGATATGGCGGGTCACGATATACTGAATACAGCCATCTTCTCTTAGCGTGTTCGGCTCGAGGCTCTGGAGTACTTTAAACAGGGCTTTTTCTTTGCCGGGTTTGGGTAAAAACTGGGCGCTACAATACACTTTCTTTGACATGAGAAATCCTTAACAGGCGTGGACTTTGTTTTTTTACTAGTCTCAGTATGGCGATTCTGTTCCTGAAGTCAAAAGCTTACCTGCAATCTGTTTTTACTGGCCTTTTATCGTTATTCCCCTCGTTATCGTCAATGGTTTTTGCCATAGTAGAAAAAACACAACACTTCAGGGGCAAACACTTTGAAACCTTCTTTTCTGACAACACTTACCTGCGCTACCAGTCTGATGTTCTCGCTAACAACCACGGCGGCGCTATCTGGCAATGAGCAGCAGATGGCCGACTATATTGATGGCCGTAAAGAGGCGGCGATTAGCCTGCTGGAAAAAAGTGTCAACATCAACAGCGGCACCATGAACTTTTCCGGAGTCAGAAAGGTGGCAGACCAATTGATGCCGGAATTTGAGGCGCTGGGCTTTGACGTGTGGTTTGAGGATGGAGCGGCTTTCAACCGGGCGGGCCATCTGATTGCCAGAATTGAAGGGGGCAAGGGCCCCAAAATGCTGCTGATTGGCCATCTTGATACGGTTTTTGAACCCTCCAGTTCATTTCAAACCTTTAGTCGGGTAGACGACAGGCATATTAAAGGGCCGGGCGTTGCCGATATGAAAGGCGGTAATATTATTATGCTGGAAGCACTGCGGGCGCTGCATGCGGCCGGTAAGTTATCGTCGATGAATATTATGGTGGTAATGACCGGCGATGAGGAGCTCAGTGGCCGCCCGTTAGCCTTGTCTAAGAAAGCCTTAATTGACGGCGCCAAATGGGCCGATGTTTCACTGGGTTTTGAAAATGGCGACGGTAATCCGGCCACCGCCAATGTGTCGCGACGGGGATCGGTGGACTGGGTGTTAACGGTGAAAGGCACGCCGGCTCATTCATCCCAGGTGTTCAAACCAACAGTAGGTGCCGGCGCAATTTACGAAGCTTCGCGTATTCTAACCAACTTTTACGATAAGCTTCGTAGTGAGCAGTTACTTACATTTAATCCCGGCAGAATTATAGGTGGAACCGACGTTACTCACGATAAACTTAATAACAGTGGCAGCACCTTTGGTAAAAACAATGTCGTGGCCGAGCATGCCATTGTTACCGGCGACATCCGCGCCGTTTCCCTGGAGCAGTTAAACCGCGTACAACATAAAATGCAGGCCATCGTAAAACAGAGTCTGCCGGAGACCAGTGCGGTGATCGAATTTGGTGAAGGCTACCCGCCGTTATCGCCGAAGAAAGGCAATCATGAACTGCTTAATCTCTACAGCGAGGTCAGTAAAGACCTGGGGCAGGGCAGTGTTACGGCGGTGAATCCCCTCAACGCCGGGGCTGCCGATGTGTCGTTTACTTCAGAATATGTCGACATGGCATTGGATGGCCTGGGCATGAGTGGCTCAGGTGGTCACACGGTGAATGAAACTGCGGTGGTCAGTGCCTTGCCTGCACAGGCTAAACGCGCCGCTATTTTGATGTGGCGATTGAGTGAGCGTTAAATTGCCACGGTTATCGCAATGATTGCAATTCGCTGGCAAGGCCGCCATAGTATGCGCCCTTGCTGCTTTTAATGGAGCCTAACCAGTGAAGTCGTTGTTTAATCTGGTCTGTCTGACCGCTACTTTGTGTTTTTCTGCACTGGCTGTGGGCCAATCTCAGTTTGCCCTGAACCAGTCTTTTGCTGAGCTGTACGAACAAGAACTCGGCAGCACGCAAAAGTGTCTGAGTTCATCGGCTAATCGCTACGCGGTATGTTCGCCGGCGTTAAGAGGAGACGGTAATGCACCGTTTATCCTGTTTCAGCAAGCAGACAGCCCGATTGTGGTGCTGACTCACGGGTTAAGTGACTCCCCCTTCTTTGTATCTGCCATTGCCGATGAGCTTTATCATTCCGGTTACACCGTTATTGCCCCGCTGTTGCCCGGTCATGGCCTGAAAAATGCTGACGTTGCTATGGAAGACGAGCAACTGGCTGAGCGCTGGCAGGCGCATTTGGCTGAGGTAGTTGAACTGGCGCTACAATCGTCTGATAAGGTCGTGCTAGGCGGTTTTTCTACTGGCGGCGCACTGTCGGTGGATTATTATTTATCTAACCCTGATAACGTGCAAGGGATCCTGTTGTTTTCCGGCGCGTTGGCGTTGAACGGTAACGTAGAGTCTCTGTCGAAATTCTGGGGCATTAAGACACTGGCGAAACTACTCGATGGGGATTATCAGACCAATGGGCCAAACCCTCAAAAATACCCTAAAGTAGCCAGCTTCGCGGGATTAGAATTAATGGAACTCATCCGCAGCATCCGTGAGCGTCTTGAGGAGGGTGCGCGAATAGATGTCCCTGTTTTTGTCGCCCATTCTCAGGCCGACCAGACCACCCCCATTGAAGGGGTGCAAGACCTGTTAACTTACGTGGATGCTGACAACACCTTTTATGTTATCGATGAGCAGTACCAGTTATGTCATGCCGATCTGGTAGTTAATCGCCTGCTGCTGGAAAAAATGGACTTTGATAAAAGTCGCGCAGATCTCAGCGAAACCTGCGCGATTCCTCAGGTCAATCCCCAGTTTTTCCCAATGGCCAGAGCCTTGCGTGGCTTTGTTGAGTTTGCCCTGCAAAACTGAGCAGGGCCTTATCATTACAGTTTCGCGCGTTTCAGCAGGTAGAAACCGGCCGGCACAACCAGCAGTGACAGCACCAGCGCACTGGCCATACCGCCGACCATAGGCGCGGCAATCCGGCTCATCACTTCTGAGCCGGTACCGGAACCGCTAATCACCGGCAATAACCCAATCATAACGGTCAGCACTGTCATCAGTACCGGGCGCACGCGCTTGAGTGCGCCTTCTTCCACCGCTGCGCGCAGGCTGGCACTTACCTCTTCGTGGGACGATGCCTGAATATGCTCGCAAGTGCTATTGAGATAGATAACCATAATCACGCCAATTTCCACCGCGACACCTGCCAGCGCAATAAAGCCCACCCCCACCGCAACGGAGAGGTGGTAATCCAGCGCGTAGAGCAACCATACGCCGCCAATCAGGCCCATGGGCAGGGTACCCAGTACCAGCAAGACATCGCTTAAACGGCGGAAACTCATAAACAGTAAGATTACAATTACCGCCAGCGTCATGGGCACCACAAAAGTCAGTTTCTGCATTGCCCGCTCAAGGTATTCATACTGTCCGGCCCATTGCAGCGTATAGCCGGCCGGCAGATTCAGTTTTTCCTCCAGCACAGATTTGGCCTGTTTAACGTAGCTCTCAATATCAATGCCAGTCACATCAATAAACGTGTAGCCGGTTAAGCGGGCATTTTCACTTTTAAGTGCCGGAGGGCCTTCGGCAATGCGGATGTCTGTGATATCACCCAGCGTAATGCGGTCACCACGAGGGGTTAACAGCGGCAACTCAGCCAGCGCCTCGGGGCTGTCACGGTAGTGCTGCGGATAACGCAGGCTAACCGGGTAGCGAGCGATGTCCTCCACCGTAGTGGTGATGGTTTTGCCGCCCACGGCGGTGCTGATGAGCTGTTGTACCTGGGCGATAGACAGGCCGTAACGGCTAATGGCGAGGCGGTCGATATCAATTTGGATGTACCGGGCGCCGGCTACCCGCTCAGCATAGACCGATTCAGTGCCTGGTAAATCGCCAAGTAGCTTTTCAATACTGGCCCCTATGGCTTCGATCTGTTTTACGTCCGGGCCGGAGATTTTTATCCCCAACGGCGTTTTAATACCGGTGGCCAGCATGTCGATACGGGTCTGAATGGGCATCACCCAGGCGTTGGTTAAACCGGGGAAAGCAACAATGTTGTTGAGCTCATCACGTAAGTCCTTACTGGTGAGGCCAGCGCGCCACTGTGATTTTGGTTTGAGCTGGATGAAGGTTTCAATCATGGTCAGCGGGGCCGGGTCGGTAGCCGTTTCCGCTCGCCCCACTTTACCAAACACGGTTTTTACTTCAGGTACGGTACGTATAAGCTTATCCGTCTGCTGTAAAATCTCCCGCGCCTCGGCAATTGACACGCCGGCATAGGTGGTCGGCATGTACATCAGATCGCCTTCATCCAGTGGCGGCATAAACTCACTGCCCAGCTTCGACAACGGATAGTAACCAGCGGCCGTTACCAGCACAGCGAGCAGCAAGGTGACTTTAGGAAAACGCAGCACCAGTTTCAGAGCCGGTTTGTAGGCCGCCTGGGCAAAGCGGTTGATGGGGTTACGCTCTTCGGCAGCAATGTTGCCGCGGATCAGGTATCCCATTAACACGGGGATAAGTGTAATGGCTAAACCGGCGGCCGCGGCCATAGCAAAGGTTTTAGTGTAAGCCAGAGGTGCGAACATCCTGCCTTCCTGAGCTTCCAGAATAAACACCGGCAAAAAGCTTACCGTGATGATCAGTAAACTGAAAAACAGCGCCGGTCCCACTTCGGTTGCGGCTTTACTGACCAACTCCCAGCGATTAGCGTTAGCCGGTGCTTTTTCCAGATGCTTGTGAAAGTTTTCAATCATCACGATAGCGCCATCGGTCATCGCGCCGATGGCGATGGCGATGCCGCCTAATGACATAATATTGGCATTGATACCCTGCCAGTGCATCAGTAAAAAGGCGCCTAATATGCCCAGCGGCAACGTCACGAGCGCGACCAGTGCACTGCGTAAATGGAGTAAGAATAAGCCGCAAATCAGGGCAACAATGATGAGCTCTTCAAGCAGCTTATCCCAGAGGTTGTCTATAGCGCTGGCGATAAGGTTAGAGCGGTCGTAGACCGTGGTGATTTCCACGCCTTCGGGTAGCCCGGCCTGCAATTCCTGCAGTTTTGCCTTCACCCCATCAATCGTTTGTTGCGCGTTTTCGTTATAGCGCATAACAATAATGCCGCCAACAGTCTCGCCTTCGCCATTGAGCTCGGCAACCCCACGCCGGGGCGCAGGGCCCAATCTGATGTCTGCGACGTCAGCAAGAGTAACCGGTATGCCTGTATCTGAAACGTTTAGTGCAATCTGGCGAATGTCACTTAAAGTTTCAATGTAACCACTGACGGTCACCATGTACTCCGCTTCGGCCATCTCAATAACCGAAGCGCCCACTTCCTGGTTGCTCTCAATCACCGCTTGCTCAAGTTGACCCATAGTGAGGTTATAGGCATCGAGCTTGTAGGGATCGGCAACAATCTGATACTGCTTTTTCATGCCGCCAACCGTGGCCACTTCTGAAACGCCAGCCACCGATTGCAGGGCGAATTTAAGATACCAGTCCTGCAGGCTGGTGAGTTCATCAATATCATGTTGTCCGGTGGGATCGCTCAGGGCGTACATATATACCCAGCCCACACCCGTGGCATCGGGACCAAGCCTGGGTTTTGCTGAGGCGGGCAGAGTAGGCGCTACCTGCGACAGGTACTCAAGTACCCGGGAACGGGCCCAGTACATGTCGGTATCATCATCAAACAGGATATATACGTATGAGTCACCAAAAAACGAGAATCCGCGCACGGTATGCGCACCGGGCACCGACAGCATGGCTGAAGTCAGTGGATAGGTAACCTGTTGCTCAACCACCGAGGGAGCCTGGCCGGGGTAATTGGTTTGAATAATGACCTGCACATCGGATAAATCCGGAATGGCATCTACCGGCGTTTGTTTCACCGACCAGATGCCCGCAGCGGTTAACATCAGCGCTGCGAGCAGCACCAGCACGCGATTTTTAAGAGACCAGTTAATAATAACGGCAATCATGGCAAGCTCCTGCTAGTGACCAGCGTGATCCATGTCATGTGACATGGCCATGGCGGGTTCTATGTGGGTGATAACAAACTCACCGTCTCTGATCTCAAACGTGAAGCGTATTGTCTGGTCCTTTTGCCACGCCGACAAATCAACCTGGTCGCTGATCATAAAGTCCATGGTGGCCGGAGCGCGGCCCCATTTTTCGATGGCGTCCCGGGAAATATTGATTGTTCGGTTTTCAGCGTTGATGCGGTTAACCGTGCCGTTTACTGTGGCTGAAGGAACGCTCGATGCTACGCTGGTGGCGTCAATAGCAATGATCTCTACCAGGCCGTCGGTGTCGCGGTTCAATTCAGCATCCAAACGAGTACCGGGGCTCAAAAGTGAACGGTCGACACCGCTGCCAATGGCAAAATCCATGGTCATGCCGGGCCAGTCCCAGGCTTCAATCGGGCCGTGACTAGCCGTAACGGTTAGCGCTTCAGAGTCAATGGCATCGATAGTCAGTATGACCCACTGAGTCTCACTGTCAGCGTTATCATCAGCCCCCGCAATGCGGGATAAGTCGGCATCGATTGCACTTTCGGAATCAATCAGAAACAGACCGTTTATGACAACCTCATCGCCTTCTTTAAGACCCGCTGTGATTTCTGCATAGTCTGCAGTGATGCGACCAACGGCGACCGCTGCTGAGCGGAATTCACCGTTGCCTAAGGCGAGCACTACGCGATCGTTCGCGGCGGTTCTGATTAACGCAGAGCGCGGTATCACCAGGGCTTCAGTGTTTGACGTATCAAATGTTACGGTAGCAAACATATTGGGTTTTAACCGGCCGTTCGGGTTGTCCAGTACCAGGCGGACCCTGAGTGAACGGGTTTGCCTGTCGAGTTCCGGGTAAACAAAGTCGACCATGGCGGTAAATTCTTCACCAGGCAACGCCGGCAGTGTGACGCGTAGCGCTTGCGTCGCGCTAAGGCTGTTAGCATAACGTTGGGGGATACTGGCCGTTATCCAGACTTTCTGCAAACTGGCGATAGCTAACATAGTGGTGCCCGGTGTTACATAGAATCCCGGGCGTATATTAAGATTGGTTACATAGCCGTCCTGAGGTACCTCAAAGGCAATTTGTTGCTGCACTCTACCGGTTTTGTCGAGTGCGTTAGTGACTTTGTCGGGTAGCTGTAACGCGCTGAGCCGGTCTCTGGCTGCGTTGATCAGCGACTGATTATTGCGACTGCGAGCCAGTAAGTATTCTTCCTGGGCATTCACCAGCTCCGGAGAATACAAGGTGTAGAGCGTTTCGCCCTGGTTAACCGGCTGACCATCGGTGGTGACGGTAAGACGCTCAATCCAGCCGCTGACTCGCGGATGAACATGCACAATGTTGTCTTCGGCTACTTCCACTACGCCTGTGGCCGCGATCGATTCAGACAGGTTGCGCTGACGTGCCTTAGCCGTCGTTACGCCGAGGCTCTGCACAATTTGCGGCGAAATGCTCACGGTCCCCGCGCTGGCACTTTCTTCACCGGCATAGACCGGCACCAGGTCCATGCCCATGGGCGACTTTCCTGGCTTATCCCGGCGGTAGCTGCTATCCATGGGCGCCACCCAGTAAAGAATGTCCGGCTCGTTGCTGGCGCCTGAATTGTTTTCGTTGTGCGGTGTGCTGGCCGACAGCAGCGCATAGCCGATACCCACCCCGGCGATCAGCGCAATAAAAGGAACAATAATACGGTTCATAGTGAACTCCCTGAAAGCGAGGCGTTGGGGTGAATAAAATAGTCGAGGCGGATCATGAGCGCGGCCAATTCACCTTGTAGGTTGAGTAATTTCATCTGATCGTCAATCAGTGCCAGATGACTTTGCATGACATCGGAAAAACTGCCACTGGCGGTGGTATAAGCATTGAGCGCAGCATCGTAGTGTTGCTGGCGAAGTGGCAATAAGGTGTGCTGATAGCGGTTAATCCGTGAGTGCAGGGCAGGGTATCGGGCGTAAAGCTGGTTCACTTCACTTAGTTGTTGCTGGATAACCAGGCGCTTCTCTGTTTCGAGGCTTTCCGTTTCGGCAACGGTGGCAGCCAGAGCGGCCTCTTTGACTTCACGGGAGAACAGCGGGACATCAACACTCATGCCCACCGAGACAAAGTCTGCCCGGGAAGTATTATTAGTAGCGTCCTGGCGGTACGCGTAGCTGGCATTAAACTCCCACTGCGGATCGAAACTGCTGGCTACCTGCTGCTGCTTTATTTTTTGGACGTCAATCAGCGCGTTACGACTGACAATAAGAGGATGCTGCTGTAACCGCTCAAGCAGTGCCGATTGCTGCGCAGGCAGCAGGGACTTTTCGATAAGGGCGGCTAACCAGCGCTGATCGGCCTGATTCGGCTTGATTTCACGCAGGACCGATTGCTGTGACGGTGTCAGCCAGTTTGATAAACCAGCGATAGCGGATTGCTGCTCAGCGACGAGTGATTCCAGCCTGTCTTCAAGTGCCGTATGCAGCACTTCCATGCTGAGCACATCATACTGGCTGGCACCTGATGAACTGGCGTAGTTATTTTCAATGGCGGTAGTCAGTTGTTCCAGTAAGTTCAACTGCTCGGTCACCAGTTCTGTACTGTTGTGCAGGATAATAATATCGGTCCAGGCCAGGCTAATGGCACGGGTTACGTCAGCTTTGCGCAGAGCGCGTCTGGCAGGCTGTTCGGCTGCTTTGGCGGCCAGGGCGTTACGTTGCAGGGCAACAGAATCGCCCCGGGGTAACATCTGGCTAACGCCCATTTTGAGCTGGGTCATTGCCTGTTCATTAAGGGCGAGTCCATCGGTAGGAACGTTTAGCATGCCCACAGATACCCGCGGATCCGGTAATGACTGCACCGCATTGCGCTGGGTACTTAGTGCATGCTCGCTCTGGCGGCTGCGCGCCAGTGCATAGTCCTGACCTAACGCCTGGGACAGCAGCTGTGGTAACTGTGGCTGTGGGGATTGCTGCGCTGATGCAACTAACTGCCAGCAACTGAATACAATGCCTGCTGACACTACGTATAAAGAAGGAAGTTTCATACTTACCTCAATGGTTAACCTTTGAAAGCGGGTGCAATTACCCGGTCACAATGCCTCTGGCACTGCATGCATAAGTGGTGTGGTTAACTAAGGCGTATCGGAGGGCGAAACAGCGAGCTTGGAAAGCCGGAAAAGGCCAGTACCGGCCGACCAGCAATGTGGGTTGTTGCACTGGTTATTGGCAGAGGGGTGTACATTCCTGCCAGGTAGCTGACTAAATGGGAGCTGGCATGTTCGCACTGACAGCCGTTTTTAGCGCAGGGCGAAGCTTGCTGGGCACAGTTATGTTCGGCATCGTTCTGGCAACAATCTGCTGTTGAAGAGGCGTTTGCCTGTTCAGCGTGCGCAGCATGAACCATTTCATTGCCCGATTGATGCATCATGCAATCGGCATTACCGGCCTGTTGGGTCTGAACAGCTGCTGTTTCTGCCATACGCACGCTTTCCGCCTGACCTGATGTCGGCAGAAAAATAAGCATGCTAAGCAGAATGTAACCAAGCAGTCGTTGCACAGAATAATCCGGTAATGGAACTAACAAGAGTATACGATATTCATAACAGACAGGGAAATACTGATTTTCCTTTCACCGGGTAAACCAACAAGCTGCTGATTGTCCCCGGTGAAACAGTTTAATGTGCCGGGCTAATGCGCGGCGGCGTAGGCTTCCACTTCAGTCCATACTCTGAGCAGGTTTTCGCCCAGTAACTTGGCGATAGCCGTTTCTGAGTAGCCGCGGTCAAGCAGCCCCTGTACCAGTGACGGATAGGACGATACATCCTTCAGACCAATAGGCAACGAATCGCCAACGCCATCGTAGTCGGAACCGATGCCCACGTGATCGATGCCAATTAGCCCGACAACGTGGTCAATATGGTCAAGTACATCGGCCAGTGTGGAATACGGATAAGGGTTTTCTTTACTGTAGTTGTCGGCAAAGTCAGCCACTTCCTGACTGTCTGCACCAAACTCTTTAATCAGTGCATTACGTTGTTTGGTGCGATTGTCGCTCCACATGCGGGCTTCTTTGGTGACAAAGCCAGAGCCAAAGTTAATCATTACTACGCCGCCATTTTCTCCCAGTTTTACCAGCATTTCATCGGTCATGTTACGTTCAAAACCGGGAGTAAAGGTGCGAAGTGAAGAGTGGGACGCAATCACCGGTGCTTTGCTGATTTCAATAGCCTGATAAAAAGCGTCGTCGGAGACATGGGAGATATCGACCATAATGCCGATATTGTTCATTTCCGTTACCAGCTCTTTACCAAAGGGACTCAGACCATCCCATTTACGGCGAATGTCGTAGGACGAATCACTGATGTGGTTAGCTCTTGAGTGCGCCAGTGTAATATAGCGAATACCGCGTTGGTGGAATATTTCGAGATTCTTCAGGTCGCCCTGAATCGGCGAGCCATTTTCCATCCCCATGGGCAGGGAGATGAGTCCCTTGGCAAACTGTTCGCGCACGTCCTGTGGACTCATGGCAATGGCAAACTTATCCGGCGCGCGGGCTGTGATTGCCTCAACGTTGTCGATGAGCATGTGGGCGAGCTGCGTCGACTCATCTGAGTCGTCAAGACTGGCGGGGACGTAAATCGACATAAACGGTGCATTCAGGCCACCGCTCACGGCGCGGGGGTAGTCAAAGTCACCGCCTTCGGTCGCTTGGGTAACATCTACCCATTTATTATGAACACGATACGGTACATCAATGTGGCCATCCACAATAATATAGCGCTGTGCGATATCCTGGGCCGTTGACAAGCCTTTAGGCGGCTGGTTTGGCGCCGACGTAGATTGGCAACCTGTTAACAGTGCGAGTGCCGTAACAGTCCCCAGCAAGAAAGCGTGCTTCATAGTGTAAATCCCTGTTAGTTATCTGCCCGTGCCACCTCAAACTGTTGCTGGTATAGCGGCTCTGCATTAAACCAATTTGAGGTAGCTCGGGGATAGTTAGAACGTATTTTTTATAAACCTACCATGATTTTTCCATTTACTCACCTGGAGGTTTATTCGGGGAGCGGTTTGTTTGCTTTCATATTTTATTCATCTTGCCTGGTTACCCTCTGGTCGGTCTCTGGCTGGGGTGGCTGGACGCGCAAGTTGAAATACGCCATACTGCCCGGCGGTTGTCTGGCATCTGAGAAGCAACAGGTGGCGGGGAGAAGAACCAGTGCAGGGTGGACTACCTGCGGGGGACTCGGAAAAAAGACCAGCGCCATAGCGGGTATCGTGAATAAAAATACCAACTTGTTGGTATACGCCCCTTGAATAATGTCGCCAGACCCTTATTAACTAAAAAATAACAGGTGTTGGTGTCTGAAACGGATACCAGACCACACATTAAAATTGAATCGAGATAGTACTTATGGCAATGAATTTCGTACCGCTGGATAAAAATAAACATAAAGATCTGAAAGTAGCGGTAGATCCTGCTTTTCCATACGCGAAAAACACTCACCTGGCCGCGGCATCAATTCGTGAATTTGCACAATTAGCCGGCGCTATGCCTTTGGTGTTTATCCAGGATCCTAAAACTAACAAGCACCACGTAGTGGCAATGCTCGGCATTGAGCCAGGGCAAAACCTGTTTTTACAAGACGGTAAGTGGAATGCACCGCATATCCCAATGAACATCGTACGCTATCCGTTCGACGTGCGTCCTGATGGCGATAAACTGGGCGTTTACATCGATGAAAACAGTGATCTGATTAAAGAAGAAGGTCAGCCGTTATTCACCGAAGAGGGTAATCCAACCGACTTCCTGAACAATCGTCAGCAGTTACTGGGCGATCTGGCTAACAGCGAAATGCTGACTCAGCAGTTTGTCTCTAAAGTGGTTGAACTGGATCTGTTAAACCCAATGCAACTGCGCGTTCAGTACAGCAATGGTCAGGGCCGCAATGTAGGTGGAATTCTGACAATTGATGAGAAGAAATTGGTTGAGCTGGCTGACGAGCAGGTTGTAGAGCTGCACAAAGCAGGCTTTATGGGCGCACTGTATGCCATGATGCTGTCTCTGGGTCAGCTGAATCGCCTGATTGAGTTGTCCACTAATGCGGAAAGCCCAATTAAAGCCATGCAAATGGAGCCTGCTCCAGCAGAGCAAGCTGAGGCGCCACAGCAGTAATACGCTGCATTGTTAAGTAAACTTAAAAGGGTGGGCGAGAGCCCACCCTTTTTGATGAAGCCCAATTAACCTGAACCATCCTGTGGAATGTCTCTCATGTCTCTCATGTCACTCAGCCTATCTAACCCCACCGTGAAATTATCGGCTACTCTGACTGCGAAAGGTCCTGAACTGACGATCGTCCCGCGCCAGCACACCATTATCAGCGGCCTGAATGGCAGCGGTAAATCGGTGTTGGCGGCGCTGTTGGCGGGGGAAGGAAAACTTCTCAGTGGTGAGCGGCAGAGTAGCGATCGCTGCGGGTGGGTGAGTGTGGCACAACAACAGGCCGTTATTGAAGCCGAGCGCCGCAAAGATGATGCTGACATTCTCGATGTGGTTCCTGTGCCCAGCACCGCAAGGGAAGTTATCCTGGATGGTGTTGCGGGCGAACAACGTGAATCGCAACCTTTGCTGGAACTGAGTGAGTTGCTGGGTATTACCGCTCTGCTCGACCGGGAGTTTCTGGCCCTGTCCACTGGTGAGACCCGTAAGGTACTGTTAACCAGAGAATTGCTTCGACAACCTGAGTGGCTGATTCTGGATGAGCCTTACGATGGTCTGGATGCCGGAACGGTTGCCAGATTTTCAGCGTATCTGGATAAGCTAAGCGCCAGTTGTACTATTATTATGGTGGTTAACCGGGTCAGCGAAATTCCTGCCTGGGCGCAGCGGCTGCTGTTTTTACAAAATGGCGGCATTGCCTGGCAAATTAGCGGTGATGTACTCGATGAGGCTGCACTGCAACCACTTAAGCAAATCATGCATATCCAACAGAATGTTGAGTCACTGCCGGGGCGCGACAGCGATTTGTATGCGCCGGTCATCAGTGACACGGCAACGCCGCTGGTCCAACTCAACAACGGCCGGGTTGCGTGGGGCGACAATGTGGTATTTGACCACCTCAACTGGACCATTTTACCAGGTGAGCACTGGCAGGTTACAGGGCCTAATGGCTCAGGTAAAACCTGTTTACTGACGTTAATCACCGGCGATAACCCGCTGTGCTACAGCAACGATCTGAACGTCTTTGGATACCAGCGGGGCAGTGGTGAGAGTATCTGGGATATCAAACAACACCTTGGCATAATCTCCAACAGTCTGCATTTGCAATACCGGGTCAATTGTTCGGTGGCAGATGTGGTGTGTTCAGGTTTTTACGACAGTATCGGCTTGTATAAGACACCTACTGATAAGCAACGACTGTTGTGTCGGCAATGGTTGGCAGCCATTGGCCTGGAAAACGATGCAAAAACGCCGTTTCAGTCATTGTCGTTTGGTGATCAGCGCCTGTTACTGATTGTCAGGGCCATGGTGAAGCATCCCAGCCTGTTGATTCTGGATGAGCCATGTAATGGCCTGGATGAAATCAATCGCACCAAGGTGCTGGCCATGCTGGATTTACTCGCCCGTGAGGGCAGTACCACACTGCTCTACGTTAACCACCACAGTGAAGATAAGATCCCAGCGATCAATAACACGCTAAATATGTGTGATTACCGGCCGCAGTAAATTTTTTTTCGCTGCCGATCTCAGACCTTTTTAGAATTAATTACCCACTTCACCTTAGCTTTGCTTCTAACGGGGACGGATTTCCCCACTTTTCCCCCTTTTTCCTTCTTTCTAATCAGCCACTTCAGCGCGAAGCCCGAAAATAAGGGAGTTTCCCCCATTTTGTTACTCATCCTGTCAGGCGCGTTTTTGCTTGACAGTGGGGAGGAATGATACCTAAACTGTCAAAAGTGGGTAAAAGTGGCAAATAGTGGATCATATAATCAACGTTTTGCAGATCAGATCTCATAAAACACGAATAATAAGATCAATACACAAAAGGCTAGGGGAATGTTCCGCGGCGCTAACGCAATCAATCTGGATTCCAAAGGGAGACTGGCTATACCGACAAAGCATCGGCAGCCCCTTCTGGATGATTGTGCCGGACAACTCATCTGCACCATTGACACACAACAAAGCTGTTTGCTGCTTTACCCGCTTCCCGAATGGGAAGAAATCGAACTCAAACTGAGTAAGTTTTCCAGCAACATCGAGCAGGAAAGACGAAAAATTCGTTTGTTACTCGGTTATGCCATCGACTGTGAAATGGATAAAAGCGGTCGTGTGCTCATTCCTGTCCCTCTGCGTAATCATGCCAAATTAGACAAAGAAATTCTGCTGGTTGGGCAATTAAATAAATTCGAGATCTGGAATTCAGAAATCTGGGCTAAACGTATCGAAGAAGATATGGAAGTTGAGCGTTCTGGTAACTTTGAGCTCACTGAGCGTTTACAGGACTTCTCATTATGACCGCATCGTTTTCGCATACCTCTGTGCTTCTGCAGGAATGCCTGGACGGCCTGGCGATTAAACCAGACGGTATTTATATCGATGCCACCTTTGGCCGAGGCGGTCATTCTGGCGAAATCCTCAAACAATTGGGTAGCAATGGCCGGTTAATTGCGTTTGATCGCGATCCCGAGGCCATTGAAGCCGCCGCGCGCTTTGCTGATGACAGTCGTTTTGAAATTGTCCATTCTGCGTTTGGTGATATGGCTGAGGTTATTGAACAAATGGGCCTCACCCACCAAATAGATGGCGTGCTGATGGATTTGGGTGTGTCATCCCCACAGTTAGACGACGCTGAACGCGGTTTCAGTTTTCTGCGCGATGGTCCGTTAGATATGCGAATGGATACGACCCGGGGACTCAGCGCGGCAGACTGGCTGAACACGGCAGATGAGCAGGATATCACCCAGGTGATTAAAGAGTTTGGCGAGGAGAAGTTCGGAAAACGTATTGCACACGCTATTGCTAATTACCGTCAGCAACAGCCTCTTTCCCGTACCAGCGAGTTAGTCACCATTATTGATCAGGCTGTACCGGTCAAAGACAAATTCAAGCATCCGGCCACCCGCACTTTTCAGGGCATTCGTATTTATATTAATGCGGAGCTGGACCAACTCAGGGTGGGCCTGAAGGCCGCTACCGCAATTTTACGTCCCGGTGGCCGAATGGCGATTATTTCGTTTCATTCACTCGAAGACCGGCTGGTAAAACGCTTTATGAAAGAGCAGAGCAAGGGCAAAGCGCTACCACCAGGCCTGCCGGTGACTCAGGCGGAAATTGACGCCGACAAAGTATTAACGCTGATAGGCAAGGCCATCAAGCCCGGCGAAGAAGAACTGAAACACAATGTGCGATCCCGAAGTGCGGTACTCAGGGTGGCGGAAAAACGATGACCGGTTCGACGACTAACTTTAATTTCCTCCTCATCCTGGTTACCGAATTGACCCGCCATAAGCTGCGGGTTTTGTTGTTTATAGCGGTGATAGCCAGTGCCCTGGCGGTGATCCTCAGTACTCACCATAATCGCCAGCAAAATATTGCGCTTGAGGAGCTCATGCGCGAGAAAGATCAGCTCGACGTAGAGTGGCGTAACCTGGTGCTCGAACAGCGCGCACTCACCGAGCATAACCGTATTGAAGCCATGGTTCAGAAGGAACTCGACATGCATCGCCCCGGTGTGGATGACGAGGTAGTGGTGCGAATTAAATGACAGCCATCACGTTAAAACACACCAAAGCCAAGGCGGGCGGGGCAAAAATTAACACCCGTCCAGGCCCTATGCAATGGCGCTTTTTCCTGGTGGTGGGCATTATTGTACTGGTGTTTTTGATCCTGGCGCTGCGTACGGCCTTTATTCAGGTGATCGCGCCGGACGCATTGATTGAGCAGGGCGACAGTCGCACCCTGAGAACGCGCAACACACCTGCCTACCGTGGCCTGATTACCGATCGTAATGGCGTGGAGCTTGCGGTCAGTGTGCCGGTGAGAGCAATCTGGGCCGACCCGAAAATCATTCATGAACAAAATGGCCTGAATCAAACCCGACGCTGGCTGGCGCTGGCTGAAGTGCTGGGCCAGGATGTGGACGAGCTGGTGGGCAAAGTCGGCAACCCTAAACGCCGGTTTGTCTATTTGCAACGTCAGGTCTCCCCTGCGATGGCTGACTATGTGGATAAACTGGAGATCCCGGGCGTATATTTGCGCAAAGAGTCTCGTCGTTATTACCCCACCGGCGAAGTGGCCGCGCAGCTTATCGGTATTACCAATGTTGATGATAAAGGCATTGAAGGGCTGGAGCGGTTATATGACGACTGGCTGACCGGTTCGCCAGGCTCGCGTAAAATCCGCCGCGATGCCAAAGGCCGTCAGGTGGAAGTACTGGAGACCAAAGACGGCGAAGCCGCCGGTAATCTTACACTAACCATCGATCAGCGCATTCAGGCGCTGGCCTATCGCGAAATTAAAGAGGCCATGCTCTATTACCAGGCCAGTTCGGCGTCGGCCATAGTTATTGATGTCCACAGTGGCGATGTACTGGCCATGGTCAATGCGCCGTCATTTAACCCTAACGACCGCAGTGACATTTCGCCTCGCCGGATGCGTAACCGGGTGATCACCGACGCCTTTGAACCAGGCAGCTCATTGAAGCCCTTAGCGGTCCTTAGCGCGTTGGAATTTGGCGCGGTTAAAGTGGGTGATATCGTCGATACCTCCCCTGGCTGGATGCGGTTGGGCGGTAGTCTGGTTAAGGATTTCCGCAATTACGGAAAGTTATCGCTGGCGGAAATAATCCAGCATTCCAGTAACATGGGAACATCCAAACTGGCCCTGTCGGTGCCAAAACCGTTTTTGCTGGACACCTATTACAATATGGGCCTGATGTCTGACACCGGTATTAATATGCCCGGTGAAAGCAGCGGTCTTTTTCACGAACGCAGCCGCTGGTCGGAGTTTGAACTCGCCACTTTATCGTTTGGCTACGGCATTTCAGTGACCACCGCACAGCTAGCCAGAATGTATTCCACCATCGCGTCCGGAGGCATTAAACGGCCGCTTAATATTGTCAGGGATAGCGGTAATCAGGCTTATAAACCCAGTGCTGAACGGGTGCTCAGTGAGCAAAATGCTCAAGCGATTATGGCCATGATGGAAACCGTGACTCAGGAAGACGGCTCAGGTGTTAAAGCTCGTATTCCCGGATACCGGGTGGCAGGTAAAACCGGTACCAGTCGTAAGGCAGTTGCCGGCGGCTATGGTGAAGAGTATGTCAATATTTTTGCCGGCATTGCGCCGCTTAACGACCCGCAACTGGTGACCGTTGTGTTGATCAACGAACCCGGCGGAGACCTTTATCATGCCGGCGATACGGCAGCGCCTGTCTTCTCTGAAATTATGGGCGGTGCGTTGCAACTGCTAAACATTGCACCGGATGATCGTCAGGTAAGCGCCACGCAGGTGGTAGAGAGGTCAACCAATGGTGGTTAATGCGTTTATGCAAAGTCTGCATGCACTGTTAATTAAATTTGGTATTAATGCGCCGGATATTCGGGTGCATGGGCTGACACTGGATAGTCGTGAAGTCACCCCGAAACTGGCTTTCGTAGCCGTTAAAGGACATAGCCGTGATGGCCGGGACTTTATTCCACAAGCCATCAGCCTGGGTGCCCGCGCTATTCTTGCCGAGGCAGAAGAAGCGGGTGAGCATGGTCAGGTCCTGATGCGGGAACACACGGTTATCGTTAAGGTCTGGGGGCTTGCCGATTTGCTCTCGTCATTGGCGGCAGCATTTTACGATTACCCGGCTAACAAACTGGCAACCATTGCAGTCACCGGCACCAATGGCAAAACGTCGGTAGTGCAGCTGATTACGCAAATGAAGCATCTGCTCGGCCATCGGGCGGCATCAATCGGCACGCTTGGTAGTGGCATTTATCGCGACGACGCGCAGTTTAAGCCGCCAGCTAATGGCAATACCACGCCGGATGCCATTTCGATGCAGTATTTACTGGCGGAGTTTGTGCAGCAGGAAGTCCATCAGGTGGCTTATGAAGCGTCATCACATGCGCTGGTGCAAAATCGCCTGAAGCAGGTTAATACCGACATCGCGGTGTTCACTAACCTGACCCGGGACCACCTCGATTATCACGGTACGATGGAGTCTTACGCAGCCGCCAAACTGGGCTTGCTGGATTTGCCCGGTCTGCATTCGGTGGTACTGAACTATAACGATGAGGCCAGCAACGCGTGGGCAAAAAAGGCCAAAAAATCGATTCAGAAAGTCTGGACCGCCGTATTGCCAGAACCTGCGCAGAATTTGCCAGAAGGTCGCTATTGTTTTGCCACAAATGTGCAATACCATCCTAATGGATGCCAGTTCCGGCTCGCCACTTCCTGGGGAACTACCGTGGTACAAACCGATTTACTCGGGCACTTTAATATTGCCAACCTGATGAGCGCCACGGCGGCCCTACTGTGTCAGGGTGAGCGTTTTGACAACGTGGTAAAAACCATTGAGCAGGTTCAGGCCGTGGCCGGTCGCCTGGAAGTATTTGAATTCCCTGAGCACGCCAATGTGGTGGTGGATTATGCCCATACTCCAGATGCGTTAAGTCAGGCGCTAAAAGCATTAAGACTGCATACCGATGGCAAGCTTTGGTGTGTATTTGGCTGTGGCGGCGACCGGGATAAAGGCAAACGCCCCCTCATGGCGCAAGCGGCCGAAGACGGTGCTGACGAGTTGATTATCACCACCGATAACAGTCGCTCAGAGTCGCCATCGTCTATTGCAGACGACATTCGCGCCGGACTCAGCCACCCTGAAAATGCCAGGGATATTCCTGACCGGGAACAGGCTATTCGTTACTGTTTAGCCAACGCCGGTAAGCATGACCTTATTCTGGCGGCGGGCAAAGGGCACGAAAGCTATCAAATAATTGGCGAACAAAAAATAAACTACAACGAACGGGAAGCCATTACCCGTTTGCAGCAGGAGTGCAGCAAATGATTACTAGGTCTTTGATGTGGATAGCAGAGCAAATAAAGGGTCGCCTGGTGGGCGATGACTGCACTGTATCTGCGGTCAGCACTGACACCCGAACCCTGGAAGATGGCGCTGTTTATCTGGCGCTACAAGGGGAAAACTTTGACGGCCACCGGTTTATTGAAGCCGCTGAAAGTGCAGGCGCTGCGGCCATCATTGCCAGTCAACCGGTCACCTGTGGCCTGCCGGTGATTTATGTTGAAGATACCAAACTGGCACTGGGTCAGCTTGGCGCGGCAGTAAAGGCTGAAGTTAACCCTAAAACCATAGGTATAACCGGCAGTAGTGGTAAAACCACCGTTAAAGAAATGTGCGCGGCTATTTTATCGCGCCGGGGTAATGTACTGGCAACCGCCGGGAATTTTAACAATGAGATTGGCGTTCCACTGACCTTACTGCGCCTGACGCCGGAGCACGAATACGCGGTAGTCGAAATGGGCGCTAATCATCTTGGTGAAATTGCCTATACCACCAGTTTAGTGAAACCCGACGTGGCGACTATTGTTAATGCCGCGGCGGCACACCTTGAAGGGTTCGGCAGTTTGCTCGGCGTAGCCCGGGCGAAAAGCGAGATTTTTAAAGGCCTGGGCGAGGCAGGACTGGCTATTGTGAATCAGGACAGCCAGTTTGCTGAGTTTTGGCTGGGCAAACTGAAGTATCAGCCAGTACAAACGTTTTCACCGGATAACCAGAGCCCTGAAGCTGACTTTTATGCCACGGATATCATTATTGATTTAAATGGCTGTGCTGAGTTTGCATTGCATTCTGCCCAGGGTAATACCGATATTCGGCTCGCGGTGCCCGGTATGCACAATGTTGGCAATGCGCTGGTGGCGGCGGCGCTGACGATGGCGGTAGGGGCGACACTGGAAGATGTTAAATATGGCTTGCAAGACATGCAGGCTGTTGGCGGGCGGTTAAAAGTCGTGCCGCTAACCGAGCAGGTACGTATTCTTGACGACACTTATAACGCCAATGTGGGGTCAGTAAAAGCGGCCATCGATACTCTGGCCAGTTTTTCCGGTCGTCGGGTACTGGTGCTGGGAGATATGGCGGAGCTGGGCGAAAAGGCGCGCTACTATCATGAACAGGTTGGTGAGTATGCCAAAGAAAAGTTTATCGACTGCCTGTATACCTCTGGCGTATTGAGTCAGAGTGCCTCCTCGGCGTTTGGTGAAAACGGTTATCACTTTAGCGATCAGGTGTCATTGATAGCGGCGTTAGAGCTGGATTTAGGAACGGAGCAGCGCGACCTAACCATTCTGGTTAAAGGCTCGCGCAGTGCCAGAATGGAAAACGTCATAGCGGCTTTGGAGACATCGCCGCTGGGAAAGCTTAGTCGTCGGCGGGAGAAAATAGCATGCTAATATGGCTCGCCGACTGGCTAACGCAATTTGAATCAGGTTTTAACGTATTCTCTTATCTGACCTTACGGGCGATCCTGAGTACGCTCACAGCGCTGTTAATCGCGATTATTATCGGCCCGAAGATGATCCGTTGGTTACAACGGATGCAAATTGGCCAGACCATTCGTACCGATGGACCGGAGTCACATTTGTCAAAGTCAGGTACCCCTACCATGGGCGGTCTGCTGATTCTGGCGGCTATTGTGGTAAGTGTGTTGCTGTGGGCAGATCTCACGAATACCTATGTGTTGGTCACCCTGTTTGTGGTGGTGACCTTTGGTATTGTGGGGTTTGTTGATGATTATCGCAAAGTGGTACGCAAAGACTCAAAAGGTCTGATAGCTCGCTGGAAATATTTCTGGCAATCCGTGATTGCCCTGAGCGTAGCGTTTTACCTGTATGCGTCAGCGCAGACCATGGAAGAAACCGCACTGCTGGTTCCTTTCTTCAAGGAAGTGTTGCCCCAACTGGGTATTTTGTATATCGCCATCGTTTATTTTGCGCTGGTGGGAACCAGCAATGCGGTCAACCTTACTGACGGGCTCGATGGCCTGGCGATTGTACCAACCATACTGGTTGCCGGCGCATTTGCTATTTTCGCTTACGTTACCGGCAATGCTAACTTTTCCGGCTACTTAAATATTCCGCATATTCCCCTTACCAGTGAACTGGTGATCGTGTGCACTGCTATTGTTGGCGCAGGGTTAGGCTTTTTATGGTTTAACACTTATCCGGCCATGGTATTTATGGGCGATGTGGGGTCGCTGGCTCTGGGCGGAACACTTGGCGTGCTGGCTGTGCTGGTCCGTCAGGAAATAGTCTTAATTATCATGGGCGGCGTGTTTGTGATGGAGACCGTTTCGGTCATCATGCAGGTAGGCTCTTATAAACTCAGGGGGCAGCGTATCTTTCGTATGGCACCCATTCATCACCATTATGAATTAAAAGGCTGGCCCGAACCGCGGGTGATTGTAAGATTTTGGATCATCTCGCTGATTCTGGTGTTAATTGGTTTAGCCACATTGAAGTTACGATAGAGTATGACTGAGACACAGCGTTTACCACAGTATGTCATTGCCGGTCTGGGACAGACCGGGCTTTCCTGTGTGCGCTATCTGCAAAACCAGTCGCTGGCTTTTAAAGTGTGGGATACCCGCGCAGACCTGGTGGTGAGTGATGAACTGGCGGCCCGGGTAAACGCTGAAATTACCTGTGGCGAAGTGCCGCAGAACTATTGGAATGGTGTGACTCACCTGGTATTGAGCCCCGGTATTGCAACGGATTTACCGGCGGTTTCAACGGCTAAACAGGCCGGTGTTAGTGTCATTGGTGATATTGAGCTGTTTGCTGTGGCGGTAACCGGGCCAGTTATCGGTATTACCGGTTCAAACGGCAAAACCACGGTCACCCTGTTAACCTCGCATATACTTAAACACCTGGGCTATAACGTGATTGCCGCCGGCAATGTAGGTTTACCGGCCCTGGACTCACTGCAGCACGGGGCGGATATTACCGTGCTTGAATTGTCCAGTTTTCAACTGGAGACGACCCGTAGTCTGCACCTGGCGGCCGCGACCATACTGAATCTTTCTGCCGATCACCTCGACCGTCACCATACATTATCTGCGTACAGTGAAGCTAAGCAACGCATTTTCGATCACTGTGAGGTGGCGGTGGTAAATCGGGAAGACAGTCATACAATGCCCATGACGGCCGTTACCTCGCGGATAGCTACAGGCCTGACCGCAACTAGCCAGGGTTTCGGCTGGCAAGCAGCGCAGCAAATGATCACTTATCACGGCAAACCACTATTGTGTCTGACCGACACTGCGCTGGTAGGCCAGCACAACGCGCTGAATATCCAGTCAGCACTGGCCCTGGTCAGCGTATTTAGCGATGATATGGAAGCCGCAGCAGAAGCCGTGAAAACGTTCCACAGTGCGGCCCATCGGTGCAGCAAAATTGCCGAGGTGGCGGGCGTGAGTTTTATTGACGACTCCAAAGCCACTAATATCGGTGCGACGGAAGCGGCGCTTAAAGGACTGGCAGGCAGTCTGACCGGAAAGTTAATATTAATCGCGGGCGGCGATGCCAAGGGCGCAGATTTAAGCGAACTGGCACCGGCGCTGCAGGCTCATGTCGATGCTGTCGTTGCGCTCGGGCGTGATGGCCGGATCCTCAGTCAGATGGCAGCCCGCGGCTGGTATGTTGAGAGCATGGAGCAAGCTGTCCAGCAGGCATTTGCACTGGCAGAGTCTGGCGATACGATTTTACTCTCACCGGCCTGTGCCAGTCTGGATATGTTCAACAACTACAAACATCGGGCTGACGTGTTTCAACAGGCGGTCAGGGAGTTGTCGGCATGAATGCAGTGACTTCTCACCTGGCCGGATTGTTCGCGGCGCGTCACGATAAACCGGCGACTACCGCACCGGCTTTTGACGGCGGCATTGTGCTGGTAGCCTTTGCTTTAATGGCCATTGGCCTGGTTATTGTTACTTCTGCTTCCATGCCGGTAGCTGACCGGTTACACGATAACCCGTTTCATTTTTCAATTCGTCACGGCATATACCTAATTGCTGCCATCATCGCGGCGATGATCACCGTGCAGCTGCCAATGCAGTTCTGGCGGGTAACCAACCCTTACATGTTGCTGGCTGCAATTGGATTGCTGGTGGCAGTACTGCTGATTGGCCGGAACGTTAACGGTTCGACCCGCTGGTTGGTTGTTGGGCCTATCACGGTGCAGGCGGCGGAACCCGCAAAACTGTTCTTCTTTTGTTATCTGGCCGGCTACATGGTGCGTCGCTATGATGAAGTCACAGAAAACCTTAAAGGGTTTATTAAACCGCTGGTGGTGTTCTTTATTCTCGCGCTGCTGCTACTGGCACAGCCGGATCTGGGAACGGTTGTTGTTATGCTGGCAACCACCATGGGGCTATTGTTTCTGGCCGGCGCTAAGTTATGGCAGTTCTTCGCGTTACTCTTTGCCGGTGTGCTGGCAGTCGTGGCGCTGATCGTTGATTCTGAGTACCGCCTTGCACGGGTTACTTCGTTCTGGGATCCCTGGGCCGATCCTTTTGGCAGCGGCTATCAGCTGACCCAGTCGTTAATGGCCTATGGCCGGGGCAACTGGCTTGGCCAGGGGCTGGGTAATAGTTTGCAGAAGCTGGAGTTTCTGCCCGAGGCGCATACCGATTTTGTAATGGCTATCCTCGCTGAAGAGCTTGGCTTCACAGGCGTGATGGTGGTGCTGTTACTGATGTTGTGGTTAGTTATTCGCGCGCTGCAAATTGGCAATCAGGCGCTGGCGAACGAACGGGCTTTTGAAGGGTTTCTGGCTTACGCTATTGGCATCTGGTTCAGTTTTCAAACCGCGGTAAATATTGGCGCCAGTGCCGGTATATTGCCAACTAAAGGGCTAACTCTGCCATTGGTCAGCTACGGTGGCTCCAGTTTGATTATTATGTCTGTCACGGTGGCTGTTTTACTGCGTATTGATTTTGAATTGCGGGTGGCGGGTGTACAGGCACTCGATAAAGGTCGTAAACGTGAAGGTAAAAGCAAAGTCAAAGCTGCCTTAAAACCGCTGGAACAGAATGAGCGTGATGTAGCCGAGGAGCCGGATGATGAATAAGCGTTGTCTGGTCATGGCGGGCGGAACCGGCGGACACGTGTTCCCGGGGATTGCCGTGGCCAGCGAACTTCGCCGTCGTGGCTGGCATATTGACTGGCTGGGCACTGCAGAACGCATGGAAGCTCAGGTTGTTCCTGAGTACGGCTTCCCGATTCACTTTATTCCCGTTAAGGGATTAAGAGGCAAAGGAATAACCGCGCGACTTACGGGCATCATGGCATTGGTTAAATCCTTGTTCTGTGCCCGCCAGTTGCTACAGCAAATTAAGCCGGATGTGGTGATTGGTATGGGTGGGTATGCCAGCGGACCAGGCGGTATTGCGGCTAAAACCCTGGGCATCCCGATTATCATCCATGAGCAGAATGCCGTGCCGGGAGTCACCAATAAGTTGCTGGCACGAATTGCCAGCAAAGTGATGCTGGGCTTTGCCTCTGCCAGTCCCTATTTTGCAAGTGTCAAAGATAAGTGTCAGGCAGTTGGTAACCCGGTAAGGGATGAGATTCTTGCCCTTAAACCAAAAGCTGAGGCTTCTCAGCCAATGCGTATGCTGGTTATTGGCGGTAGCTTGGGTGCCCGGCCGCTTAATGAGCAATTGCCGGTTATCTGTCAGTCATTCCCGCAACTGGCAATACGTCATCAGTGTGGCAAAGGCAACGAACACAGCGTGCGCCAGGCCTATGGTGACAAAGCGGTTGAAGTGTCTGAATTTATTACTGATATGGCAGCGGCTTATGAATGGGCAGATTTTGTCGTCTGTCGGGCTGGCGCGCTGACGGTGGCAGAGATCGCTGCAGCGGGTAAACCGGCGATATTTGTGCCGTTGCCCCATGCGGTTGACGATCATCAAACCCTGAATGCCCGGTCACTGGCTGAACAGAATGCGGCCAAACTGGTGGCTCAAACAGCACTTAGTGAAGAATTGCCGGTAATTGTGCGTGACTGGCTGGAAAATCCTGCCGACTGTGTCAGGATGGCGGCCAACGCAAAGCAGTTTGCACCCTATAACGCAGCTCAACAGGTGGCAGATGCCTGTGAAGCTTTAACCAAAGAGAGATAGCGGTAAATGGTATTGGAAACGCCTTTTCAAAGTCCGCAAATGCGAAAAATTACGCGCATATTTTTTGTGGGCATTGGCGGCGCCGGGATGGGCGGTATTGCCGAGGTACTGTTGAATGAAGGCTATGATATTGCTGGCTCTGACATTCAGACCGGAGCGATGACAGAACGCCTCACCGCGCTGGGGGCCGATATTGCTATCGGTCACAAAGCGGAAAATGTAGTGGATGCAAACGTAGTGGTCGTCTCCAGCGCCATCAACGAGGCAAACCCGGAAATTCAATACGCCAGAGCCCAGCGGATCCCTATTATCCGGCGCGCTGAAATGCTGGCCGAATTAATGCGTTTTCGTCACGGTATTGCGGTGGCGGGAACACATGGCAAAACCACGACGACCAGTTTAATTGCCACCATTTTTGCTGAAGCTGAGCGCGATCCCACGTTTGTGATCGGCGGCTTACTAAACAGCGCCGGAACTAACGCGCGACTGGGCAGCAGCCGGTATCTGATTGCTGAAGCCGACGAAAGTGATGCTTCGTTCCTGCACTTGCAGCCGATGATGAGTGTGGTGACCAATATTGAAGCCGATCACATGGAAACCTATGGCGGTGATTTCAGCAAAATGACCGACACCTACATAGAGTTTTTACATAATCTGCCGTTTTACGGTCAGGCCGTGGTATGCGGTGATGACCCGGTGATCCGCTCTCTGTTGCCGCAAATCGGCCGCAGCGTGATCACCTATGGTCTGGATGCAGATAACGATGTTTATGCAACGGATATTCGTTTTAGTTTTGGTTCGGCACATTTTACGGTTCACCGCCCGCAACGAACGCCACTGACTGTGAAACTGAATCAAACCGGTAAGCATAATGTGTTGAACGCACTGGCTGCAATTACGGTGGCCAGTGAAGAAGGCATTGATGATGAGTCTATTCAACAAGCATTGCTTAGCTTTGGTGGGATAGGTCGCCGATTTGAAGTGCTGGGGCAATTTGCCACCAGTGTCGGCGAAGTTACCCTGGTGGATGATTATGGTCATCATCCAACCGAAGTGGCTGCCACCATTGAGGCGGCCCGCAATAACTGGCCGCAACAGCGTCTGGTGATGATTTATCAGCCGCACCGGTATACTCGCACCCGGGACCTTTATGAAGATTTTGTGGAAGTGTTATCCCAGGTGGATTGTTTGTTACTACTGGATGTGTATGCCGCCAGTGAACAGCCCATCGATGGTGCCGATAGCCGCTCGCTGGCGCGCTCGATTCGGGCCCGTGGCCAGTTAGAACCGGTTTATGTCAGTGAACATGAGGAGCTGCCGGTTATTCTGGCAAATCAGTTACAGGATGGCGATATTGTGATGACCCAGGGCGCGGGTAATGTGGGGCAGTTAGCCAGGAAACTGGCTGCCATGCAATTGAATCCCGAACTCATGCAGCCGGAGGGGCAGTAATGACCTTAAAAACTTATACTCCAAAAGCCTTCGGACGAGTGGCTGTGATGTACGGCGGCGACTCGGCTGAGCGAGAGGTGTCGCTGCGCTCGGGAGAGACCGTTTTAAGCGCCTTGCAAGGGGCCGGTGTAGAGGCGGTAGGTTTCGATCCAGCTGAAAAGCAACTCACTGAATTGATTGATGAAAAGTTCGATCGCGTGTTGATTATGTTACACGGTCGCGGGGGCGAAGATGGGAGTATGCAAGGTGCCTTGCAGCAGCTAAAAATACCCTATACCGGCAGCAGTGTACTGGGCTCGGCACTGGCAATGGATAAGATCCACAGTAAGCAAATCTGGCAGTGTCTGAATATTCCCACCGCGAAATATGAAATTGCTGTAAAAAGTCGCTTTGAAGCTGGATCATGCGGCGCTATAATGGATAAATTAGGGGGAAAAGTCATGGTTAAACCGGCTCGGGAAGGTTCGAGCATCGGGATGGCCAAAGTGACTAGCGCTAAACAACTCGCGACTGCCATACAAGACGCTTTTAAATATGATAATACAGTCTTGTTGGAGCAGTATATTGAAGGACCTGAATATACCGTTGCCGTTGTGCAAGGGCAGGCTTTACCTTCGATCCGCATGTCAACCCCGCATATATTTTACGATTATTCGGCAAAGTATCAGGATAATACGACCGAATATTTTTGCCCGAGTGGCTTGTCTGACAAAGACGAGCAACACCTGGCATCGCTGTGTACATCAGCTTTTGAAGCGCTTTCAGCCACTGGTTGGGGGCGGGTTGATGTAATGCAGGACAAACAATCTGGTGAGTTTTATTTACTTGAAGCCAATACGGTACCTGGCATGACTGAAAAAAGTCTGGTGCCCAAGGCCGCGGCTGCCGCCGGGATTAGTTTTACTGATTTAGTATTAGCTATTCTGGCAACCAGTATGGAGTGATTCGAAAATGTCAGCAGAACAACGCCAGGCGCCCTGGGGCGGCATTGCTTTTTTAGCCGTGTTGGTTGTGATGTTGACGGTAGGCGGCATTCACACCTACCACTGGATGCAGGACGAGCAGCAGGCGCCGGTGCAGGTAATTGATTTTTCCGGCCAGTTTGAGCAGTTGGATGTTCTGAAACTGGAAAGGCTTATTCGCCAGTCGCAGCCGGGGAGTTTTTTTGCTTTGGATGTCAACGACATTCACCAGCTGCTGGAAGATCAGGCATGGGTGTACCGGGCATCGGTACGTAAACAGTGGCCTAACCGGCTCAAGGTTTACCTGGTGGAGCAAACACCGGTCGCCAGATGGAATGAAGATTTGATGCTGAATCCTTACGGCGAGAGTTTTAACGCAGAAGGTAAGAATTTGGGTTTACCGCGACTGTTTGGCCCGGGGGGCAGTGAGAAGACGGCGCTGGAAGGGTTTAACGCCATGCAGAGTTTATTGCGCAGTCGGCAACTGGATATTGAAGAGTTGTCATTATCTGAGCGATTTGCATGGCAGGTACAACTAGTAAATGGCATAGAGATAAACCTTGGTCGACAGGAGTTTATTGACCGTTTACAACGATTTGTAGATGTTTACCCGTTACTGAGCGAACAACCTAAGGGTGTCAGTTACGTGGATTTACGCTACGACACAGGGCTGGCCGTAGGCTGGCAAAATGACTCTGATAGTAATCAGACTAAAAGTTAATAAGAGATAAGCGACATATGTCTAAACCGGCAGAACGTAATTTGATTGTAGGACTGGATATCGGCACCAGCCGTGTGAAGGCTGTCCTCGGCGAGTTACTCGACGATGATCAAATCAGTATCGTAGGTGTCGGTACCCATCCTGCCCGTGGTATGGACAAGGGCGGCGTGAATGATTTGAACCTGGTAGTGAAATCGGTTCAAAGCGCGGTAAATGAAATGGAACTGATGGCGGATTGTCAGGTCTCTTCTGTGTTTATGTCGATTTCTGGTCGTCACGTAAAGTGTCAGAATGAAAGTGGCATGGTGCCGATTAATAACCAGGAAGTGACCCAGGAAGACGTGGATAACGTGGTTCATGCAGCTCGCTCGGTACCCATTGCGGCAGAGCGTCGTTTACTGCATGTGTTGCCACAGGAATTTACCATTGATGTGCAGGAAGGGATCAAAAACCCGATTGGCATGTCAGGCGTAAGAATGGAAGCTGAAGCGCATATCATCACTTGTGCGGATGATATGGCGAAAAACCTGGTGAAATGTATCGAGCGCTGTGAGTTGCAGGCTGATCAGATTATTTTCTCGGCACTGGCTTCCAGTTATGCAGTGCTGACCGATGACGAACGCGAACTCGGTGTTTGTGTGGTCGATATCGGCGCCGGCACCATGGATATTGTGATTTATACCGATGGCGCCATTCGTTACACTGCGGTGGTGCCGTTAGCAGGTAATCAGATTACCAGCGATATAGCAAAAATCTTCAGAACGCCTATCAGCAATGCTGAAGAGATAAAAGTTAACTATGCCTGCGCGCTAAAAGACATGGTTAGTATGGAAGAGAGTATCGAGGTACCCAGTGTGGGCGGTCGTCCTGCCCGGGTGATGTCCCGACATACGCTCGCAGAGGTCATAGAACCTCGGTATCAGGAATTATTTGAACTGATACATAAAGAAATTAAAAACAGTGGTTTTGAAGAGCAAATTGCAGCGGGGCTGGTTTTAACCGGCGGGACCGCGAAAATGGAAGGTGCTGTTGAAATTGCTGAAGAAATTTTCCAGATGCCGGTGCGGGTCGGTAGTCCGTTGAATATGGTTGGCTTGTCAGAATATACCGATGATGCCAGCTTTGCGACGGCCGTAGGCCTGCTCCACTATGGAAAAATGCAAGCAGATAATAAAAAAACGGGTAAGCAACGTGCGACAGATAGTCTGTTCAAGCGTGTGCAAAGCTGGTTTAAAGGCGAATTTTAAATTTTAGGGGGCGCTTAGGTTGACCGGCGAGAGTCATGGAATGCTCAATATGCAGGTGAACTCAAGTGTTAGAAAGACGTACAGAACCGGAGAGTAAGTATGTTTGAATTAATGGATAGCCACGGCGAAGAAGCCGTAATCAAAGTCATCGGAGTCGGTGGCGGCGGTGGCAATGCAGTTGAGCACATGGTGTCTCAAAGCATTGAAGGCGTAGAGTTTATTGCAGTTAATACCGATGCACAGGTGCTACGAAGCTCATCTGCAGATGTTACTTTGCAGATCGGCTCAAATGTCACCAAAGGTCTGGGGGCCGGTGCTGATCCGAATAAGGGTCGTGAAGCTGCACAAGAAGATCGTGAAACCATCAGACAAGCGCTGGATGGTGCGGACATGATCTTTATCACCGCAGGTATGGGCGGTGGTACTGGTACGGGAGCGGCACCCGAAGTGGCCAAGATTGCTCGTGAGATGGGTATTCTGACCGTCGCGGTTGTCACTAAACCGTTTCCATTTGAAGGTAAAAAGCGAACTGATTTTGCAAACCAGGGCACCGATGAACTGGCGAACAATGTCGACTCACTGATTACCATTCCGAATGAAAAGCTGCTGAAAGTGATGGGTCCTGGTACACCATTGCTACAGGCATTCAGCGCGGCTAACGATGTGTTGCGCGGAGCCGTACAGGGCATTGCTGAGCTGATCACCCGTCCGGGTCTGATTAACGTGGATTTCGCTGACGTTCGTACCGTGATGTCTGAAATGGGTAAAGCCATGATGGGCAGTGGTGCAGCCTCTGGTCCGGATCGTGCTGAAGAAGCAGCAGAAGCAGCGATTGCCAGCCCGTTACTGGAAGATATCGATCTGTCGGGTGCCCGCGGTATTCTGGTCAACATTACCGCTGGTCCTGATTTTGCTATCGATGAGTTTGAAACTGTCGGTAACGCGGTAAAAGCTTTCGCATCAGAGAACGCGACTGTGGTAGTGGGTACGGTAATCGACATGGAAATGACCGATGAACTGCGGGTTACCGTAGTGGCTACCGGCATTGGCGCAGAGCGCAAGCCTGATATTTCTTTGGTGAGTTCTGAAGGCTCACGCCTGAGTGCCACTGCCAGGGAATTCCAGTCCAGCGGTGAATCCCGTGCGGTTGGCGGTACAGAAGGTAACCAGGCGCTTAAAGCAGATGAAAATGCGCAACCTGGTAATGACCTTGAATACCTGGATATTCCGGCTTTCCTGCGTAAGCAAGCAGACTAGAACGGTAAACAAAAATTTACAGGGTACTTGTTCAAAAGGTTAAGGTTGTTCATAAAATAGCCGATATTTTTGACAAGTAAGTGATGGCTAACTATAATGTTCGGCCGCTTTAGGTTAGGTGTTTTTTAAAGCCATGATTAGACAACGTACAATTAAACATGCAGTCCAGGAAACTGGCATAGGTTTGCACAAAGGGGACAAGGTCACGATGACTCTCCGGCCTGCGCCTGCGAACACGGGAATCGTGTTTCGGCGTATTGACCTTGAACCGCATGTCGACATTCACTCCCGCGCTAACGCGGTAGGGAATACCATGTTGTGTACCTGTCTGAATAATGACGACGGTGTGAGTATACATACTGTTGAACACTTAGCTTCAGCATTGGCCGGACTGGGTATTGATAACATTATTGTTGAGGTTAACAGTAATGAACTGCCCATTATGGATGGCAGTGCCAGCCCGTTTGTATTTCTTTTACAATCAGCGGGTATTGAAGAATTGAACGCGCCGAAGCGTTTTATTCGAATCACCAAACCCGTACGCGTGGAAGATGGCGATAAGTGGGCAGAGTTACGCCCCTACGATGGGTTCCGGGTTGATTTTCAAATCGACTTCGAGCACCCGGTTATCAGCCAGACCCGTCAGCATATGGTGATGGACTTTGATTCCTGCTCCTATGTTAATGAGGTTAGCCGCGCCCGTACTTTTGGTTTTATGCGCGACCTGGAATACATGAACGCGAACAATCTGGCGCTGGGTGGCAGTATGGAAAATGCCGTCGCACTGGATGATTACCGGGTACTAAATCCCGAAGGACTGCGTTATGACGATGAGTTCCTTAAGCATAAAATCCTTGATGCTATTGGCGACCTGTATTTAGGCGGTCACAGCATTATTGGTGAATTGGCCGCTTACAAAACCGGACATGGCTTGAACAATAAATTGTTAAATGCCGTGTTGGCTCAGCGCGACTGCTGGGAGTACATTACTTACGAGTCTCAGGACGAAGCGCCAATCCGGTATGCACAACCCGCCCTGGTTTAATACTTTATGCTGAAAAAGCCGCCCTCGTGGCGGCTTTTTTGTTGTTTAATAGGGGCGAATGTCGCTAGAATAGCGAATCAAAAGATTTAGGCTGGCTGTTATTGTACCGCTGGCCCACCGCAGAAAAGCAAAATAAGACACACAATGAAACTAACAGTGACATTTATAGGTAAGCATAAACGCATCAGGCGCAGCATTAGCGTGCGCTCGATCGTGAGTCTTACTGTTTTATCGTCATTGTTTGTGCTGGTATCCAGCCGTTCTACCGACTCTTCTTTCGAAAATCTCGCCCGCGTAAAAGTAGCTCAAAATATTCTTGAAGCCGAGCAGCAACAAGTGGATTCTCTCGCAGCGGCTACCGATGAACAGGTAAAGGCCCTTGCGGCACAGCTTATGGCCATGCAAAGTTCGCTGGATAAAATTGATGCAAAGACCCAGGTACTGGCCAGGGCGATGGGCGTGGAAGAACAGTCGGTAAGCGATTTTGGTTTGGCATCAGCAACGATAAGCAGTCAGTTAGAAGCAGAAGAACAGCGACTGTTATCACCCATACAAGAATTAAGCAGTCAGTTAAAGCACAAGCAGCAGCAACTGGCCGCACTTGAAAGATTGGTTACCGGGCACCATATAGATGAACAGATTAGTTTGTCGGGACGCCCGATAGAGACAGGATGGTTATCATCCTACTACGGCATGCGTACGGATCCTTTTAACGGACAACCGGCCATGCACAACGGATTAGACTTTGCCGGTGAAGTGGGCGACGATGTCGTAGCCACCGCGGCAGGCATAGTGACCTGGTCAGGCGACCGCTACGGTTACGGTCATCTCGTGGAGATTGAACACGGTGATGGTCTGGTAACACGCTATGGTCACAATCAGACTTTGCTGGTTAATAAAGGTGATTTGGTTACTAAAGGCCAGGTTATCGCGCTAATGGGGAGCACCGGTCGTTCTACCGGCGCTCATGTACATTACGAAGTCATTAAAGCTGGTCAAAAAGTCGATCCACTTCCTTACGTCTACAAGAAGTAGCGTAAGCCTCTATTACACGCCAATCAATCTAATGTAACGCGACAGAACAATCTGCCGGTCAGATTTTTTGTTTTTGATAAATCACAGAAGTGGAAATACCAACACAATGTTTGCAAGCATGCTCAGGAAAGTATTTGGCAGTCGTAACGATCGACTATTAAAAAAATTACAAAAGCACGTCAATGCCATTAATGCGCTGGAAGCAGAATACGAAGCTCTTGATGATGCTGCGCTAAAGCAAAAGACGGCCGAATTTCAGCAACGTCTGAAAGAGGGCGCCAGTCTCGATGATATTCTGATTGAGGCTTTTGCGACAGTGCGTGAAGCCAGCAAACGTGTATATGGCATGCGCCACTTCGATGTTCAGATGCTCGGTGGCCAGGTGCTTCACTCTGGCAAAATTGCCGAGATGCGTACCGGTGAGGGTAAAACACTGACCTCAACGCTGCCCACTTACCTGAACGCGTTAACCGGGCGAGGCGTACACGTTATTACCGTGAACGATTACCTGGCCAAGCGGGATGCTAACTGGAGCCGCAGTTTATTTGAATACCTCGGCTTAACCGTAGGGTGTAACGTACCAGGGTTGGCGCCGGAGCAAAAGCGCGAAGCGTATCAGGCCGATATCACTTATGGTACCAACAATGAATTTGGCTTCGATTACCTGCGCGACAATATGGCGTTCAGTCCACAGGACAGAGTCCAGCGCGAACTCTTTTATGCGGTTATTGATGAAGTTGACTCTATCCTCATCGATGAAGCCCGTACCCCTCTGATAATTTCTGGTGCCGCTGAAGATAGCTCCGAGCTGTATTTACGCATTAACCAGATTATTCCTGAACTGAACCGGCAGGATAAGGAAGACGAAGAGGGTAAACATGGCGATGGTGATTACACCATTGATGAAAAAGCCAAACAAATTCACCTTACAGAGCACGGTCAGATCCACGTTGAAGAAATCATGAAACGTGAAGGCCTGCTTAATGAAGAAGAATCCTTATTTGATGCCGGTAATATCTCATTACTGCACCACGTTAACGCGGCTTTGCGTGCACATAAGCTGTTTACCCGCGACGTTGATTACATCGTTAAAGACGATAATATCGTGATTGTTGATGAGCATACCGGTCGGACTATGGAAGGCCGTCGTTGGTCCGAAGGTTTGCACCAGGCAGTGGAAGCGAAGGAAGGCGTTAAAATCCAGAACGAAAACCAAACGCTGGCCTCGATAACTTTCCAGAACTATTTCCGTTTATACGAAAAACTGTCGGGTATGACCGGTACGGCTGATACCGAAGCATTTGAATTTAATCATATTTACAGCCTGGAAACGGTTGTTATACCCACCAACCGCGACATGGTTCGTGACGACAAAGCTGACTTAATCTACCTTACGGCTCAGGAAAAATATGATGCCATCGTGGAAGATATTCGCCGCTGTGTTAAGCGCGGTCAACCTTCGCTGGTTGGTACGGTATCGATTGAAAATTCAGAGTTGTTGTCACGCATTCTGAAAAAAGAAAAGATCCCGCATAAAGTTCTTAATGCTAAGTTCCACGCTCAGGAAGCCGACATTGTTGCCCAGGCGGGTCGTCCTGGCGCGGTAACTATCGCCACTAACATGGCGGGTCGGGGAACCGATATTGTGCTCGGCGGTAACTGGCAGGCGGAAGTCGATAAGATTGAAAATCCCAGCGAAGCTCAGATCCAGAAGATTAAAGAACAGTGGGAAAAGGATCACGAAACCGTACTAGCGGCCGGTGGTTTACATATTATCGGTACCGAGCGTCACGAGTCCCGTCGGATTGATAACCAGTTGCGTGGTCGTGCAGGCCGTCAGGGTGACCCTGGTTCATCGCGTTTTTATCTGTCGCTGGATGATGCCCTGATGCGTATTTTTGCCTCAGAAAAAATGGCCAGTATGATGAAACGTCTGGGCATGGAGAAAGGCGAGGCTATCGAGCACCCTTGGGTAACCCGCGCCATTGAAAATGCTCAGCGCAAGGTGGAAGGCCGTAACTTTGATATTCGTAAGCAATTACTGGAATACGATGATGTGGCCAACGATCAGCGTAAGGTTATCTACGAGCAACGTAATGAGCTGCTCGATGAGGCAGACATCAGTGAAACCGTTCAGGCTATTCGCGAAGATGTCATTGGTGGTGTGGTAGATGAGTATATTCCGCCACAATCCCTCGAAGAAATGTGGGACGTTGATGGCCTTGAACAGCGCCTGAAAGCCGATTTTGCATTGGATGCGCCAATTCAACAATGGTTGGATGCGGATGACAAACTGTACGAAGAAAAATTGCGCGAACGCATTCTGGATGAGTTAAATACAGCGTATAAAGCCAAAGAAGAAATGGTTGGCGAGCAGGTACTGCGTCAGTTCGAAAAAGCGGTGATGTTACAAAACCTCGACAGCAACTGGAAAGAACACTTAGCGGCAATGGATCACCTGCGTCAGGGTATTCATCTGCGCGGCTACGCACAAAAAAATCCTAAGCAGGAATATAAACGTGAAGCCTTTGAGTTGTTCTCCAATATGTTAGAGGGCCTGAAACTTGAAGTGATTACTATTTTAAGCCGGGTACAGGTGCGAGCTGAGTCGGATGTGGAAAAAGTTGAAGAGCAACGTCGTCAGGCAGATGATGTACCGAAGAATTTCCAGCATGCTGACGCAGATGGCGAACCCTCAGAAGATGTCAGTGGTCCTCAGACCGCGATGCGAGAGGGACCCAAAGTAGGCCGTAATGACCCTTGTCCTTGTGGTTCCGGCAAAAAATACAAGCAGTGTCACGGAAAGTTAAAATAGGCTGTCAGCACTGAAAATGAAAAGGCTGGTTATCTGTATATCGCAGGTATCCGGCCTTTTTTGTAAGATTAAACAGGTAACAAATCATGAAATATATTGATGTGGCTGTTGGGGTTATTCTGCGTGATAACCAAACCTATGTATGTTTACGCGCCAGTAATAAACATCAGGGCGGTAAATGGGAATTCCCCGGTGGTAAAGTGGAGGAGGGTGAGGCGCCTGATTCTGCACTGAGCAGGGAGTTGCAGGAAGAAGTGGCCATTGTTACCACGCACTGTGAGCCGCTAACGCTGATTGAACATGATTATGGCGATAAGTGTGTACGATTGCATGTCTACACGGTAAGCGGGTTTAGCGGTGAACCCAAAGGCGCTGAAGGGCAGCCTGGTAAATGGTTGGATTTAAATAACCTGAAGTATGACGATTTCCCGGCCGCAAACCGGGAAATCATTGACTCGTTACTGACTCAACGGGCGTCAGCCGGGCGTTAAAAACGGTAACGTTTAAGCTGTTGTTGCATGCTGCTGATTTCGTCCACCAGCTGCGCACAGTTTTGTGCCACCAATCTTGCATAGTCGCTATTCTGGTTGCCTACATCCTGAATACTGCTCAACCGTTTTGCCACATCTTCAGTAATGCTGGCCTGACGTGAGGCCATGGTGGCGGCTTCCTGATTCAACTCTGTTATGGTTGCTACGGCATGCAGGGATTTCTCCAGCGACTCGCCGGCATTCTGTGTTACCTGGACGGTAGAAAACGCATTGTCCTTGTTTTGCTGCATTTTCTCAGCGGCTTCCCGACTCCCTTGTTGCAGCCGCTCAATCATTACGCGGATCTCCTCGGTGGATGATTGGGTGCGACTCGCCAGAGAGCGAACCTCATCAGCCACTACTGCGAAGCCTCGGCCCTGCTCACCCGCCCTGGCGGCTTCAATAGCTGCATTGAGCGCCAGCAGGTTGGTTTGTTCGGCAATATTGCGGATCACATCCATAACGCCACTGATTTGTTCGCTGGCGGCGGCCAGCTCATTGATCACCTGTACTGAGGTATCGATATTATGGGCCTGCGCCTCAATGTCTTTTATGGTTGCCGATAGCACGCTTACGCTGTTGCGTGTGTCGCTGTCGGCGGCGCCAGCAGCCTCATTAGAATGATTAATGTTACCGGATACGGCTCTTGCATTTTCCTGCAGGGTCGACAACGCATCCCCTATAGCGCGGGTTTCATTGGTTAATTCAGTCACCGTGGAGCTGGATTTATCTGCAGTTTCATTGAGTTCGCGGGATTGCGAGAGCATGGTGTCGGTGGCTTGATTGACACTTCTCAAAGTGGTTTGCAATTGGGATAACAGTTTATTAAACCCTTTGGCCATCAGGCCAAATTCATCGCTGGAGTTTGCATTAAAGCGGAAGGTTAAGTCGCCCTCACCAGAGGCCAGATCGTTCACCACACCAATAAATTCATCCAGCGGTTTACCCACCATATGATTTATCAGGTAGAAGAGCGTAGCCAGAATTGCCCCACTGGCAATCAGAATTTTAACCAGCACGGCCAACACCGCTGATGTTACCAGGGCTGCCTTTTCATTACTCGATGAGGCCAGAATTAGCTCGTAGCCCCATTTTTCGAAAGGAATAGTGGTGACATCCCAGTTGTCTTTGCCAGACGCCAGGGCATTATTAACCGTGGCTTCGTTAACGTGTGCCGAATGCATACGCAAATTGCCCTTGCTGTCTTTGAGCGCGACAAAGCCCTCTTCAAGCAATTTACTTTTGGTAATGGCTTCTTCCAGAACCTGTAAATCGGCGGAGTAGCCCACGTACCAGATACCAATGACCTGCTGACTTGCGTTAAACATTGGCTCGTAAGCTGTCAGGTAAGGACTGCCAAGAATATCCACCGCACCGTAATAAGCTTTGCGTTGTTTGATTTGCGCCATGGCTTTTCCCTGAGGCGCCAGTTTAGTGCCGATAGCCCGTTGCCCGTCTTTAATGACGTTGGTGGTGACCCGGATAAAGTCATCGCTGGTTCTGCTAAACAGTGTCGCTGTTCCGCCCATCACGGCGGTGAGCCCATCTACCAGGGCGAAATTATTGGCTTGCGCTTCATCGCCTATGAACAGTTGGGTCGCCGGGGTTTGCTTAACCATTACTTCACTGCCCTGGGAGGGTACGCCAATTTTGTCACCGCGTTCTTTTAACAACCGCATGCTGCTGACCACACGTTCGTGCATCAGTGAATCGGTGACGGTAAGAATGTTGGTGAGTCTGGCGGCGAGTTGTTCTTTTTGCTGAATAATTTTGTCCTCTGCTTCAGAAGACGCTGAAATTGAAGTGATTATGGCGATAACAACTGAAAAAGCAGCAATCACAACCGTGATGGCAACAAGAAATTTACGCTGAATGGACATACTTACTCCGGCAACTATATGGTTTTGCTGTCGTCCTTGTTTAGCAAAAAGTACCGTAACTAGACGGCTGTTATTGTTATTACTAGTTAATAATAGAGTAAATTTTAAATTCGGCTATTTTTTTACTGCGTTTTTGAGAGGCGGTGACGGTTCTTACACAAAGGCACTTAATAGGGTATTCAGGTACCGTCTTCCAAGAGGTGTTACCTGCCAGTGTGACGGGCTGTCAGCCAGTAAACCCTTGCTTGTAGCCTGTTCGATGGCGTCATGTTGTTCTACAGTGAGAGAGGCACCGGTGAGGCTTTCAAAGTCTGATTTTGGACAGGATTCAACTAATCTGAAGCGATTCATAAAAAACTCAAAGGCCAAATCTTCCGTTTCAACCGGGGTTTGTTGATCCAGATAGGGTCGGTTGAGGGTCATATAGCCACGGGGATGTTTTACTTTTACCGTGCGAGTGATGCGTTGATTTTCGGTGTCAGTGAGTTTACCGTGAGCGCCGCAGCCTATCCCAACATAATCGCCAAAACGCCAGTAATTTAAATTATGCCGACACTGATAGCCAGGTTTGCTGTAACCGGAGATTTCGTATTGTTCATACCCTGAGGCTTGCAATAACTGGTGGCCTTCTGCCTGGATATCCCAGAGGATATCATCGTCTGGTAATGTCGGCGGCCTGGAATAAAAGGGGGTGTTAGGTTCAATCGTTAGCTGATACCAGGATAAATGCCTGGGTTGCTGCGCTATAGCCTGACCTAAGTCGTCCAGGGCGTTTGGCAACGTCTGTCCGGGCAAACCATGCATCAAATCCACATTAAAGCTATTTACTCCACTCTGGTTAGCCTGCCCGATGGCAAACAAAGCCTGCGCCGGATCATGAATGCGGCCAAGGGCTTTAAGGTGGTGAGCCTGAAAACTCTGAATACCAATCGAAAATCGGTTTACTCCGGCATTCACATAGCCCTCGAACCTGGCCGCTTCAATGGTGCCCGGGTTAGCCTCCAGGGTAATTTCGATATGTTTGGCAAAGGGGACGCGTTTTTGTGCCTCAGACAGCAGATGGCCAATACTTTGGGGACTAAACAAACTCGGTGTGCCGCCGCCAATGAAAATCGTTTCGATGGGGCGCTCGCCGGTCAGGCGCGCATCCTGTTCCAGGTCGGCCAGTAAGTGCGCCACATATTCCTGCTCAGGCAGGCCATTTTTCAGCGCATGAGAATTGAAGTCACAATAGGGACATTTTTGTACACACCATGGTATGTGGATATACAGGCCCAAAGGCGGCTTTTGCATCACAAACCTTTAATGCGTGCCAGTAACTGCTGCATCGCCTGACCTCGGTGGCTGACGGCATTTTTTTGCACTTTGTCGAGCTCCGCGGCCGTGCACTTAAATTTGTCTACGTAAAACACCGGGTCGTAGCCGAATCCGCCCTCACCATGGCGCTGGCGGGTAATACTGCCATGCCATTGTCCTTCACTGATAAAGGGGATGGTGTCGTCAGCGTGGCGCATCATGACTAATACACATTGAAAGTGTGCGCCGCGATTGGCGTTTTCTTCGCCCAGCTCGTTAAGCAACCGGTCGATATTCTTACTGTCGGTAGCGTCTTCGCCGGCGTATCGGGCTGAATAAATCCCCGGCGCGCCATGCAGTGCATCGACCACCAGGCCTGAATCATCTGCGATCGCGGGTAATCCGGTCTCCTGAGCAGCGTGACGGGCTTTAATAATGGCATTCTCGACGAAAGTTGTACCAGTTTCCGGCACGCTACTTACGTTGAACTCACTTTGTGGCAGTACCTCAATATTGAGTGGCGCAAACAAACTGGCAAATTCTTTTACCTTCCCGGCGTTACCGGTAGCCAGAACCACTTTAGCAGGCAGTGACATATTAATTATCTCTTCTTCTTTTTGGCGGTTTTGGACGTTTTGGATTTCTTTTTCTTAGCCTTATTTTCCGGCGCTTTGTGTTTAGGGCGCAATCCTTCAACATAGCGGGCCTTCAGCGGCTCGTCCATGTATCGCGATACTTTCCCTATCATCTCAAAATCATGGGCTTCGATCAGAGCAATTGCCGTGCCTTTGGCGCCTGCCCGCCCTGTGCGGCCAATTCGGTGGACGTAAACATCGGCTTTACGCGGCATGTCAAAATTAATAACGTGGCTTACATTGGGCACATCGATGCCGCGCGCGGCGACGTCGGTTGCCAGTAAAATGTTCAGGCTACCGGATTTAAAGCTGGCCAGTGCGGCATTGCGCTTATCCTGGGGCATCTCGCCCTGCAGGTAACATACCTGCAGGCCGAGCCGTTGCAGGTTTTCACGCAGCCATTGTAAACGCTCGCGGGTTTTTACAAACACCACGGCGCTGGTAATCTGTTCTTTGAGAATTTTTTCCAGCAAAGCCAGTTTATGCTCTAAATTATCAGCCAGGTGATACCACTGATGAATTTTGGCTTTTTCGCGACGGGGCGGATCCGCTTCAATAATGGCGGGTTCATTGAGCAAATCATTGGCAAAGTGGCGCACGCCCGCACCTTCCAGTGTGGCAGAGAACAACATGTTTTGTTTACGCCAGCGGGCTTCTGAGGCTATTTGGTTAACGATACCTGAAAAGCCCATGTCGAGCATACGGTCTGCTTCATCAAGAATTAAACACTCAATATCGCGACAGTCTGCCGACTCCTGTTCGATATGTTCAAACAGGCGTCCTGGTGTGGCCACCAGAATATCCAGGTTCTGAGCCAGAGTTTCTCTGTCGGTGCCGTAATTGATGCCGCCGGTGATCACTCCGCAAATCAGGTCTGTGTGGCGGGTTACCGCAACGGCTTGCTCGTAAACCTGCAGTGCCAGTTCCCGGGTCGGGGTTAGCACCAGAATGCGGGTTGCGCCTGGCTGCTTGCGCGGAAAATCCAGTAAAAACTGGCAGGCAGGCAATAAAAAGCCCAGGGTTTTTCCTGTTCCGGTAGGCGCTGAAGCCAGAACATCCTTCCCTTCCATGGCAACCGGTACCACCATTGACTGAATGGTAGTAGGGCGGGTCAGCCCCATATCGGCGAGAGCCCGGCACAGGTCATCGTCTAATTCTAATTGTTCGAATGTCATAAAAATACGTCTGTCACGTGAATGGCGCTATTGTAGCATTAAATCGACGAAACGCCGTGCTTTGTGATGGTCTGTTGGATTCGCATCAGGCGTAGCTGATTGAGTTGCTGTTTGATGTCCGGGCCGGTAAAACCGGCAGCGATAATGGCTTTAACATCGACCTCATTGGCGACTGCCAGCGAATCCGTGAGTAATTTCTGAAAAAGCGGTCCCTGCTCAGGATACACAACGCCCAGCAGCAAGGTTAAACGCTCCAGCCGCTCGGGTCTGCGCCAGGCGTCGCAGATATTGAGGATGCCCAGCAGCCCTTCGCTATGGACAATAGTGTCAGTCAGAGATGGCAGGGTTTTTACCGCCAGCCGGGCACTGTCGGCTTCAAGGTTTGGCACCTTTAGCCTGCGCTGCAGTGCTTCTAAGGCTGGCAGGGGTAACGTCCAGCACAACGCAGACCAGCGAACAGTTAAGGGCTGTTCGGAAGCAGCCGCTCTTAGCAGGCAGTCTGCGGTTTGTTTGCTTATATCAACAGCGTCTAATTCTGGCATCCAGGCCCGCAGTGCGCCGGATTGGTGCAACACACTAAGGTAAACTTCAGGAGAGCGTTCCATCAGCGCCCGACGTGTCTCCTGCCATACCCGTTCAGCACTTAACTGCCTGATATCGTCTGACGCTGCCATGGATTGCATGAGTGCCATGGTGTCGTCTGCCACAGTAAAGCCGAGATAAGCATAGCGTGCGGCGAACCGGGCAACTCTGAAAATCCGCAACGGATCTTCGCTAAAGGCTGCCGAGACATGGCGTAACAGGCGCTTCTGCAAGTCTGCCTGGCCATGGTACGGATCGATTATTTCGCCGCCGGCAGTTTGTGCCATGGCATTGATGGTGAGGTCCCGGCGCAGCAGGTCTTCTTCCAGGGTGACATCGGGCGTGGCATGGCAGCTAAAGCCGGTGTAACCGCCGCCAGTTTTACGTTCAGTGCGGGCGAGGGCATACTCTTCCTGATTTTTGGGGTGTAAGAATACCGGAAAGTCTTTACCCACCTGGGTATAGCCCTTTGCTAATAATTGTTCCTGCGTAGCGCCAACAACTACCCAGTCCCGCTCAGTGACCGGGCGATTAAGTAATTTGTCTCGGACTGCGCCGCCAACCAGAAAAACCTGCATGCTGAAAATGAGTCGCTGTATGATGCGGCTATTATGCCTGAGTAAGCGCCTGAAAACACGGTGTTGTTGACTTCAACGGATAGTCTGATAGTTTACCGAACATATGGACAGTCCAACTGATATCACATGTTTCTACAATATTTCGGGTTAACGGATAATCCGTTTTCTATCGCGCCCAATCCTGATTACCTGTATATGAGCCCTCGCCACAAAGAAGCGTTGGCGCATCTGACGTTTGGTTTAAGGGAAAGTGGTGGCTTTGTCATGCTAACCGGCGAGGTCGGCACTGGTAAAACGACCGTCTCGCGCAAGTTATTGCAGCAGTTGCCTGACTCAACCCAGGTGGCAATGATCCTTAACCCTACGTTGTCGGCTATTGAACTATTGGCCACAGTGTGTGATGAGCTCAATATTGAAACCGATGGTAACCAGGCCAGTCTGAAATACTTTACGGACAAGATTTTACAGAAGCTGGCTGACAATCATAATGCGGGTAAGAATACCGTGCTGATGATTGATGAAGCTCAGCATTTGTTACCGGAAGTACTGGAGCAGCTGCGCTTACTAACCAACCTGGAAACTAACCGGGAAAAACTGCTTAAGGTGGTACTGATTGGTCAGCCTGAATTACAGCAGTTGTTAAAGCGTAATGAATTACGTCAGCTATCTCAACGGATCACCGCACGTTATCATTTACTACCGCTTAATGCCGATGAGGTGAAAGCCTATGTTAATCACCGGCTGAGTGTGGCTAATGGTGATATATCGGTGTTTAGCCCGGCGACTGTGCGCACCATGTATCGGGTAACCGCGGGTATTCCCAGGGTTATTAATCTGCTTTGCGACAGGGCGATGACACTGGCCTTTACACAGCAAAAGCCGGTTGTGAAGAAGCACCTGTTTCTGACTGCAGCTGAACAAATTTTGGGTGAAGATGTGATACAGCAACGCTTGCGCGGACAGCAAACCCTGATTTATGCCGGGATCTTCTGTAGTGCTCTGGTGGGCGGCTATTTGTGGGGCATGGTATGAGTAACATTATCCCTATTGAACAAGCCCTGCCGGGGATGACGATTGTGCAGGTGACGGCGCAAAACGGGCCGGTAAGAATTAAAAAGTCCGGCCTGATCACCAGTGATGCCATGATCCAGGGCTTAATTGAAATGGGCGTGCAGGAAATTGAATATGATCCGCAGCAGACGGTTGAAATCTGCGTTGAGGATACGCTGGTTACCACCGAACAAACGCCTACCCAGGCGTTATTGCGGGGGCAGTATGATACCCGTGCACAAAAGACCGACAGCGCTATCAGTGATCAGTTTAATCGCAGCTTATTTTTACCCACAGTCAATGGCATGCCGGGACAGTGGCAACGCTTAGTTAAGCCTTTACTGACCGGGTTACTGCTAGCGGTTGGAGGCGGGGCTACGGGGTATTTTCTGGCCGTCGGGCCAACAATGCTTGAACAACTGCTAACGGCCCCTGACACAGGTCATCAACGGGTGGAAAGTCAGACCATCCTCAACAATGCTGCGCCAACACCGCAAAACACGTCTGAAGCTGTGAGCACGCCTGAAGCAGAAAGGGTAGAACAACTCCCCGCGGCAGAGCAGAATATAGCACAAGCGTCTGGCCAGCCGGTTCAATCCAATGTGACATCAGTGACAGGCACCGAAAGTGAACCCGCTATACCTGAAGCAGCCGGAACTCCTTTGGCGCAAGCCGCTTCAGGCACTGACAATGCAACGGAAAAAGTAGCGGTATCACCAGAGTTGATGGCCCGCTTTAACAAAGTACTTACCGATTTGGAAAAAGAGGAAGAACAGGGAATAGAGCCAACGGCGTCAGAGACGGTAGTCAACGTATATGACGATATACAAAGGGTCGATCAATTGCCTGCGCGACTACTTACGCGATTACCCGCTATGGACTTCAGTGCTCATATGTATGCTTCCGCCCCGGCCGACCGCTGGGTCAGGGTAAATGGCAGTGACAAAGGTGAGGGTGACTGGATCGCCGACCGCGTCCAGATTGTTAATATTGAGGCGCAACGGGTGATACTACGCTTTGAAGATGAAGTGTTTAGTATGACGGCACTCACCGACTGGTGATACGCGTACAGGCGAGTGATTTATTCACTCGCCTGTGGAATAAACACATCGGTGAAGAATTTTGGCAGATTAATGGCAAATTCATCGGGGCCAATGCTGCTTTCTATCTCATCCTTACCCTTAGCCAAATCTATTCGTTTCACTTCCTGAAAATGGCCGCTGTTAACACTGTAAAATGTCATCACCTGCGGTTGTAGCAGGTTAGACGGGTTACGTCGACTAACGATACCGAGCTTGCCACTTTTTAGTTTCACCAGTGAGCCGACGGGATAGATGCCCAGCACGCCTATCAGCCGGTTAACCAGCGTTTGTTCCAGACCTTTATTACGAGCCAGTGATTTCAGCACTTTGCTGGTCGCAAAGGCGCAGCCAAATGGTGCGGGCATGCCTAACCGGGATAATTCATCGACCACTGCCGCCAACTGGGCCAATGGCTCAATATCATCACCGGTCAGCCCTTTCGGGTAACCTGAGCCATCAATTCGTTCGTGGTGCTGGCTGATGATGTCCTTTACCACTTCTGGCAGGTCATCACTATGTTCGATGGCTTCCAGGGACTCATCGACATGAGTCTGATACATCATTAAATCGGTGCCGCTTAACTGTTCTTCAGGTACGCAGAGCTCTGGTGGCAATTTCACCATGCCGGTATCCATTAACAGGCCGGCAAGACTGGCATGCTCAACCGACTGTCTATCAAAGCCGGCAGCGTCGGCCAGAATAGCCATATGAATACTGCAGTTCAGGGAGTGTTCCAGTAAACTATCGTTACCACGTTGAACCATGGATAAGCAAATCATGGCGGCCTGATTTTCAAACACGCATTCCAGAATATCCTGGGTGAGCGTGGATAGCTTATTGACATCGGCGCCCTTGCCCGAGCGTAACTGAGACAAAAAAGTTTGTTGTATTGCCATGGCTTTTTGGAATAGTTGCTCGGCGGCTTTCAAACTGTCACTGGTGAGCGGCTCATTATTTGCCTCAACACCGGTATTGCTTACCGGGGAAGTCTCGGCAACAGGGGGAGCTGTGTCGGACGCAGGAGCAGGGGGGAGAGTCGGCGGGACACCTTTTTCGGTATCAATTTCGACAACTTCGACCCCTTTGTTTTTCAACTGGGTTATCACCGCATCAGAGCGGACAACCCCTTTTGAGCGTATTTTTACCTTGCCAGTATCATCGACGACCCGATTTACATACATGCCAGGAGTCAATTCGTCGATGGCAATTCGTTGTAGCATGTCCTCTCCAGGCCGGCTTAATAATGTAAGCGTGTGATTTGCTAACTATAGCTTAACTGTAGACAGATGAAATGAAAATTAATCATTCGCCGCTTATCTGGATCAAATAAGCGGCGTTTTGCAGGATTTAAAGCCAGGCAGGTTGTTTGGCTTCGAAGGATTCGATATCGCCGGTCAGTTCCAGGGTCTGACCTATGGCATCAAGGCCTTTAACCAGATTGTTTTTATGGTGCTCGGCAATGTCGAAAGAGACCGTTGTGTCACCCACTGATACGGTTTGTGCTGGCAGATCGATATTGATTTCAGCCTGGGCATCGTTCGCTACGGCGGCAAACAATAGGTCCATTTCGCTGCTGTTCAACGCAATCGGCAGTAACTGATTGTTCATGCAGTTACCGTAGAAGATATCAGCGAAGCTGGTTGCGATGACCGCTTTAAAACCGAAGTCGGTTAACGCCCACGGAGCGTGTTCGCGACTCGAGCCACAGCCAAAGTTTTCCCGGGCGAGTAAAACAGACGCGCCCTGATGCTCGGTTTTGTTCAACACAAACTCCGGGTTTGGCTCTTTTTCTTCCAGATCCAGGTAGCGCCAGTCGTGAAACAGGTGCTTGCCAAAGCCAGCGCGGCTGACACTGGTGAGGAATTGCTTGGGAATAATCTGGTCGGTATCCACGTTCGCCTGGTCCAGTGGGCAGGCAGTGCCGCTCAGGGTGGTGATGCCGGTAGTGGTTTCGCTCATAAATTACTCCTGAAAATCTCTGACGTCGGCAAATTTTCCGCGCAAGGCGGCCGCAGCTGCCATGGCAGGGCTCACCAGATGGGTGCGCGCGCCGCGACCTTGTCGGCCTTCAAAGTTACGGTTACTGGTTGAAGCGCAACGATCGCCAGCGGTAAGCAGGTCATCGTTCATTCCTAAGCACATAGAGCAACCCGGTAAACGCCATTCAAAACCGGCTTGTTTAAAAATAACGTCCAGCTTTTCTTCTTCAGCCTGACGTTTAACCGCAGCTGAACCGGGAACCACCATGGCGGTAACGGTATCAGCAACTTTACCTTGTTTGGCTATCTGCGCGGCTGCGCGTAAATCTTCAATACGACTGTTGGTACATGAGCCGATAAACACGTGAGAGACCGCAACATCAGCTAATTTCTCACCGGCCGTTAAGCCCATGTATTTTAGTGCTTTGCGAGCAGACTCCTGCTCAACACTGTCGCTAAAGTCTTCAGGCCCGGGCACCGGTTGATTAACCCCGATAACCTGACCAGGATTGGTGCCCCATGTTACTTGCGGAGTAATGTCTTTAGCTTCCAGTTCAACCACCGCATCAAACACGGCGTCGTCGTCGGAGTACAGGGTTTTCCAGTATTCAACGGCGGCATCCCAGTCTGCCCCCTGAGGCGCAAATTCGCGGCCTTCCAGGTAATCAAACGTTGTCTGGTCCGGGGCGATCATTCCGGCTTTGGCACCGGCTTCGATACTCATATTACAGATGGTCATGCGCTCTTCCATCGATAAGGCTTCGATGGCTTCACCACAATATTCAATAACGTGGGCGGTGGCACCAGCGTGACCAATCTTACCAATGATGGCCAGAATGATGTCTTTGGCGGTAATGCCGACTGCCAGCTTACCGTTAACCTTAATCTGCATGGTCTTGCCACGGCTTTGCTTAAGCGTTTGCGTAGCCAGTACGTGTTCTACCTGAGAGGTACCAATACCAAATGCCAGGGCTCCAAATGCGCCATGGGTGGCGGTATGCGAATCACCGCACACAACGGTCATACCGGGCAGGATTAAGCCCAGCTCAGGACCCATTACGTGGACGATACCTTGTTTCTGGTGGCCCACCGGGAACAGTTTCACGCCGTGCTCTTCGCAGTTCTCGGCCAGCGTTTGCAATTGCAATTTGTTTTGCGGGCCACAGGCATCAAGCGCCAGGCTGCGGGTAGAGATAGAGTGATCCATGGTGGCGAATGTACGGTCCGGACGGCGCACCTTACGGCCTTTTTCGTTCAGCCCGGCAAAAGCCTGCGGACTGGTGACTTCGTGGATCAGGTGACGGTCGATATAGATCAGGCTGTCATCACCTAACTGGCTGATAATGTGAGCCTGCCACACCTTGTCGTATAAGGTTTTAGCCATGAATAATTACTCCTGACCTAAAATGGATTTCACAATGGCATCGCCTACCTGAGAGGTAGAGGCGGCCTGGTCGCGTTTGTCGGCTGGTAATAATTCACCGGTCAGAATACCGGCTTCCAGCACGTCTACCACGGCTTTATCGATAGCATCCGCGGCGGCAGCCTGATTAAGGCTGAAACGCAGCATCATCGAAGCAGATAAAACCTGTGCAATCGGGTTAGCAATCCCCTGACCGGCGATATCCGGAGCGGAACCACCGGCTGGCTCATACATACCGAAACCTTCTTCGTTGAGGCTGGCAGAAGGGAGCAGTCCCATGGAGCCGGTGATCATCGCGCATTCATCAGAAATGATGTCACCAAACAGATTAGAACACAGCATCACGTCAAACTGGGCCGGATTTTTTACCAATTGCATGGTGGCGTTATCGATATAGATGTGGTCGAGCGCTACTTCGGGATAATCTTTTGCCACTTCTTCTGTGACTTCACGCCACAGACGGCTGCATACCAGCACATTGGCTTTATCGACGGAAGTAACTCGCTTATCACGCTTCATGGCGGCTTCGAAGGCGCTTATGGCAATACGGCGAATTTCGCGTTTGGAATAGCGCATGGTATCAAAAGCGTATTCTTCTTCGCCTTCTCCGTCGCGGCCCTTGGGCTGACCAAAATAAATACCACTGGTAAGTTCGCGAATCACCAGCACGTCCACGCCGCTGGCTGCGATGTCTTTACGCAGCGGTGATAAGTCTTCCAGGCCCGCATAAATTTTTGCCGGGCGCAGATTACTGAATAAATCAAAATGGCTGCGCAGGGTTAACAATGCCGCACGCTCCGGGCGTTGTTCCAGCGGCAGGGTATCCCACTTAGGGCCGCCAATAGAGCCAAACAGAATGGCATCGGCCTGCTCGCAGCCGAGCAGCGTTTTAGATGGCAGCGCTTCGCCTTCAGTATCAATGGCATAACCGCCAACAGGATAAGCAGTACGGTTAAAGGTGATGGCAAACTTCTGTTCGATGGCATCCAATACTTTATTGGCTTCCTGCATCACTTCCGGGCCGATGCCGTCACCGGCAAGCACGGCAATGTTAAACTGGCTCATTTATACTCCTGCTACGCGTTCTTGTTGGTTCTTTTGCTGATCAATCTGGTCAGCAAGATAGGTGTTGTTTAAGACGAAAATCAGTGCTTTCACACCGGCTTCAACGATATCTGTTGCCAGGCCTAAACCGTGGAAACGGCGGCCTTTGTATTCAGTAATAACGCTGACAGAAGCCAACGCATCGGCACCTTCGCCCTTGGAATCTAACTTAAAGTCGACGACTTCCAGGTCGTTATGACCTAACATCGACATGATGGCTTTGTATGAAGCATCTACCGGGCCATTGCCGGTTTCACAGCGGGTTACCAGTTCGTCACCAATTTTCAACTGCACCGTGGCACTGGGGATAATTTCTTTGCCCGACGTGGCATGCAAATAGGTTAACTGATAGTGCGCCTGATCGTGTTTCTGCTGATCGAAAAACAGCAGCGCTTCTAAATCATAGTCGTAAACCTGACCTTTTTTGTCCGCCAGATTTAAAAAAGCGGTATAGATTGCTTCTAAATCGTAATCGGTATCTTTGTAACCCAGCTCCTGCAGGCGATGTTTTATCACATGGCGGCCTGAGCGTGAGGTCATATTCAGGTTGTTTTTATTAATCCCCACACTTTCCGGGGTCATGATCTCATAGGTATTTTGCGCTTTTAAGACACCGTCCTGGTGGATACCCGAAGAATGACTAAAGGCATTAGCGCCGACGATAGCCTTATTTGCCTGAACGGGCATATTACACAGCTGGCTGACCAGCTTGGATGTCCGGCTGATTTCTTTGCTGTTGATATTGGTATCGAGGCCATACAAGGCATGTCGGGTCTGCAGGATCATGGCTATTTCTTCCAATGAGCTGTTACCTGCGCGTTCGCCAATACCGTTAATGGTACCTTCTACCTGACGGGCACCATTTTCAATGGCGGCCAGTGAGTTGGCAACGGCCAGCCCCAGGTCATTATGACAGTGCACTGAAATGATCGCGTTATCGATATTCGGTACACGTTCAAACAACTGTCGAATAATACCGCCGAACTCGGTTGGGGTAGTGTAACCCACGGTATCCGGAATATTAACGGTGGTGGCGCCGGCAGCGATAACAGCTTCTACCATTCTGGCCAGATAGCCTATTTCGGTACGACCGGCATCCTCACAGGAAAACTCAACGTCGTCGGTGTAGTTGCGGGCGCGTTTAACCGCCGCAACGGCCATCTCAACCACATCATCCTGAGATTTACGTAATTTATTATTCACGTGAATTTCGGATGTCGCGATGAAAGTATGAATGCGGAACTGGTCTGCTACTTTCAGGGCTTCGCCACAGGCATCAATGTCTGCTGGTACGGCGCGCGATAAACCTGCAACCGTTGAGTTTTTGATTTCTTTGGCAATCATTTGCACAGATTTGAAATCACCCGGTGACGACACGGGGAAACCGGCTTCAATAATATCAACGCCGAGACGTTCGAGGGCCAGTGCGATCTGCAGTTTTTCTTTTACACTTAAACTGGCTGGCAAGGCTTGTTCGCCGTCACGCAAGGTCGTATCAAATATTTTTACCTGATTCGTCATGGCTGTCTCTCGTTGATTTTAGTTAAAAAAAAACCCGTGCTGTGCACGGGTTTTATGTATTGATTCGATGGTCGCAATCTACCCGTGCAATCTGGCTGCCATAAGGAGTAGAAGAGATAGACTAAACGTACGCGGCATTGGTAAAACCTGTTGTTTGCTGCATGTGCGACCTTTCCGATGCCCGACAATTTACAGCCTGAACCGCAGCAGGTCAACCACTGATTCTGATTTTCGGTATAAATTTTAGTTATAAATTACTGCATAACAAAAAAATTAGGATGAGATTTCTCTTCAACGAAAAAATTAGATTTTTTATTTCTCTCGCCAGGCAAGAAGTCAAAAAAGAGGTTGGTCTGAGCAGATAAACCGTTGTTGTTTCAGGGCCTGTCTTATACAGCGCTGTGTAAATATTGCCTGTTCGCGGCTTGCAGGCATAAGGTGTGTTTCTTCGCGATTAGTATTGGTAAGTATATTCTTATTATATTTCAATAAATTGCACTGTAATTAAGCGTTCCGTAACAGACGGTAAGAGCTGGCATCATACTTGTACCTTCTCAGTAATCACTACGGCAGAGGGAAAACAAGGTGAACAGCAACAAGATGGCAAAAAGAGTGAAGTATCTGGCTATAGGCCTGGGGCTGCTGGTGGTTGTTCGTTTGAGTCTGCCTTTTACGGTGCAGTGGTACATCAACGACACCCTTGATGAAGGCGAGACATTCACCGGGTTAGTGGGGGATGTGGATATTATGCTGTGGCGGGGCGCTTATGCGCTCAATGATGTGGTGATCATGAAACGCAACGGTAAAGTGAATGAGCCCTTTTTTGAGGCCAGCCAGGTTGATTTCAGCTTACTCTGGTCGGCAGTTTTTGATGGCGCATTGGTTGCAGAGGTCTTTTTGCAGCAACCGCAATTAAACTTCGTAGATGGCAGCACTGATGCATCGAGCCAGTCTGGTGAGGATGAAAAGTGGCTTTATCTGGCCGATCAACTGGTGCCATTGAAAGTGGATCGGTTGGAAATAGAACAGGGCGTTATCCGTTTCCAAAATCCAAACACCCGCCCGCCAATCAACGTTCGTCTTCATCATGTTAATGCGGTAGTTAATAATCTCGTCAATAGTCGAGCGTTATCGCGAAACCTGATTGCCACTGTGAATGCTTCAGCGAGCACTGAAAATCAGGGCACTATCACGTTGTCAGGCTCGCTTAATCCGGCTACCAAACGACCCACTTTCGATCTCAATCTGCAGGCCAATGACATTGCCTTAGTTAACTTCAGGAACTTGCTGGATACCTATGCGCCCTTTGATTTAGAAGCCGGAAAACTTGATCTCGCCTTTGAACTGGCCAGCGAGCAGGGCGAGGTGAAAGGCTATGCTAAGCCAGTACTGCATAATGTAGAAGTATTTAGCTGGAAAGGCGATGTAAAACGCGATGATGACGGCTTTTTCAGAGCCCTTGCCGAAGCGTTTTCCGGTTTCATCGCCGAGATATTTGAAAATCAGGGTAAGGATCAGATTGCTACCCGAATTCCTATCAGCGGTTCACTTAATGATGTTGATACACCTGTTCTCACCACCCTGGCGGGGATCTTGGAAAATGCGTTTATTCAGGCCTTCAACGGTAATCTGGAAAACAGTGTGGAATGGCAGGACGTGACAATGGATGAGTCCGAAGATGATGCTGCAGAGAAACAATTAATTGCTGAAGAGGACCTATAGCGCTGCGTGTTATTGATTATCGAAGCGTTGGGGTTCGCTGAACTTACGCCAGTTAAGCGTACTGACCAGTAAGATCTCACGTAAGGTGAGTGTGCGGGGCGAGGTTCGGCCTTTGTGATTCCAGGTGTGTCCGCAGCAGCCTGCAGTCATAATTGCTTTTGATGGTTTTACCAGCGACAGGGTAATATGGTCTTTGGATTCATAGCGCGCAGGGCTTTCAACCGGCGTGCCGCTAAAATCAAACCAGCCAAACTTGTTGACGTGGAGTGTTTGGTTTTCCGTCTGGACACGATCGATAGAATCAAGCTCAATGTGCTCATTGTCAAACTCTTGTACCCATATGGGAACCACTAAACCCAACTTGGCATGTTCGCTGAACCACTGCTGATTTTTTTCGCCGTCATGGTTGCGAGCCGGATTTTTGGCTGCTTGTCTGGCCTGCCAGCTGGCGTTATGTTCATCGAGTTCCAATGGCACGGCTCTGGCTGCCAGAAAACGGGCAGTGCGTCTGACATGATGACTCAGGCCGGCAATACGACGACGCAATACACTGGTTTGGTTGGGGCCTTGCTGGGCGATAAGTGTCAGTTCACGTTCATAGAGTGCATTACACAACTCAGCGATGGTTCGTTGGGATGTGTCTGACTCGACTGCGTTAAAGAAGTCGGATTGAGGTGACGCTGGATTCGACGGAGGCGTCATTAGCGTTCAGGTTGTGAGGACAGCATCAAAAAGGTGGCGGGCAGCTGCCCGCCAGCTTTGATTACTGACCTTTAATTTCGCTACGGCCGTTGTAAGCTACTTTACCAGCCAGCGCTTCTTCGATGCGCAGTAACTGGTTGTACTTAGCTACACGGTCTGAACGACACAGTGAACCGGTTTTGATTTGGCCCGCTGCGGTACCTACTGCTAAATCGGCAATAGTGGCATCTTCGGTTTCACCTGAACGGTGAGAGATAACCGCAGTGAAGCCGGCGTCTTTCGCCATCTTGATTGCTTCTAACGTTTCGGTAAGTGAACCGATTTGGTTAAATTTGATCAGGATAGAGTTACCGATACCGTTTTCAGTGCCGCGCTTAAGGATTTTGGTATTGGTTACAAACAGGTCGTCACCAACCAATTGCACTTTGTCACCAATTTTCTTGGTCAGGCTGGCCCAACCATCCCAGTCGCTTTCGTCAAGACCATCTTCGATAGACACGATTGGGTACTGTTCACACAGCTCTGCCAGGTAGTCACCAAAGGCTTCAGAATCAAATGACTTGTCTTCACCAGACAGTACATATTTGCCTTCTTTATAGAATTCAGACGCTGCACAATCAAGTGCTAAAGTGATGTCTTCATTCATTTTGTAACCGGCTTTTTCTACCGCTTCAACGATAACCGCCAGGGCTTCAGCGTTAGAGCTTAAGTCTGGTGCAAAACCACCTTCGTCGCCAACTGCCGTGTTCAGGCCTTTCGCGCCTAAAACTTTTTTCAGATTGTGGAAGATTTCAGCACCCATGCGCAGGGCTTCTTTAAAGCTTTTTGCGCCAACAGGCTGGACCATGAATTCCTGAATATCAACGTTGTTGTCAGCGTGCTCACCACCGTTGATGATGTTCATCATAGGTACTGGCATAGAGTACTGGCCAGACGTACCGTTCAAGTCGGCTATGTGCTCGTATAATGCAACGCCTTTTTCAGTCGCGGCGGCTTTTGCTACGGCCAGAGACACAGCCAGAATAGCATTTGCACCTAAGGTTTCTTTGTTTTCAGTGCCATCTAAATCGATCATGGTTTTATCGATATCAGCCTGTGCTACAGGATCCATACCTAATAAGGCTGGTGCGATGCTCTCGTTTACTGCTGCTACGGCTTTTTCGACACCTTTACCCAGGTAGCGGCCTTTATCGCCGTCGCGTAATTCCAGTGCTTCGCGTGAACCAGTAGAGGCACCAGATGGTGCACAGGCGCGACCCATAACACCTGAGTCTAAATATACGTCTGCTTCTACAGTGGGGTTACCACGAGAGTCCAGAATTTCACGTCCAATGATACGCGAGATCTTCGCCATTTTTTCTTCCTCAACAATAATGGTGGCACTGCGGGAGTAACAGTGCCGGGTTTTATAAATTAATGATTTTCTTTTTGATACGATTGCGCCGCGGCTACGAAACCGGTGAACAATGGATGGCCGTCACGGGGAGTTGACGTGAACTCCGGGTGGAACTGGCCAGCAACGAACCATGGATGATCAGGGATTTCGATGACCTCGACAAGACGTTTGTCGGTGGACAAACCACTGACCTTCAGGCCAGCCGCTTCAATTTGATCGCGCAGGTTGTTATTCACTTCGTAGCGGTGACGGTGACGTTCGTAAATTTCTTCGTTACCGTAGGCGGCATAAACCTTACTGCCAGGGATCAGGTGACAAAGCTGACTGCCCAGGCGCATGGTACCACCCAAATCCGAGGATTCGTCGCGGGTTTCAGTGCTGCCGTCTGAGTCCAGCCATTCGGTGATCAATCCCACCACCGGATACGGTGAGCTGGGGTCAAACTCGGTGCTATTGGCTTTTTCCATGCCCACCACGTTACGGGCAAATTCAATCAGTGCGACCTGCATACCCAAACAAATACCCAGATAAGGCACTTTGTTCTCGCGCGCATAGCGAGCGGCGGCAATCTTGCCTTCGATACCACGCTCACCAAACCCACCCGGCACCAGAATAGCATCCAGATTTTCCAGAATTTGTGTGCCCTTGGTTTCTATGTCCTGCGAGTCCACATAATGGATATTAACTGTCAGGCGGTTTTTAAGGCCGGCATGTTTAAGTGCCTCGTTAACAGACTTGTAGGCATCTGGCAGTTCAACATATTTACCTACCATACCGATGTTTACTTCGCCCACCGGGTTAGACTCTGCATACAGCACCTGTTCCCATTCGGTCAGGTCAGCTTCCGGGCAGTCCAGACGGAAGCGATCGACTACCAGTTGATCCAGGCTTTGCGCTTTTAATGCAGCCGGAATGCGATAGATACTATCAACGTCTTTTAATGAAATAACCGCTTTTTCAGCAACGTTGGTAAACAGCGCAATCTTTGAACGTTCTGAAGCTGGCATGGCCCCCACAGAGCGACACACCAGAATATCCGGCTGAATACCAATTGATCGTAATTCTTTTACACTGTGCTGCGTTGGCTTGGTTTTCAGCTCTCCAGAGGCTGGCATGTAAGGCACTAGTGTTAAGTGCATAAACATAGCATGGTCGCGGCCCACTTCGGTACCCAACTGGCGAATCGCTTCAATAAACGGTTGTGACTCGATATCACCTACTGTACCGCCTACTTCCACGATAGCCACGTCATGGCCTTGTGCGCCTTCGATAACGCGGCGTTTAATTTCGTTGGTAATGTGCGGAATAACCTGAATGGTTGCGCCCAGATAATCACCGCGACGCTCACGACGCAATACCTCTTCGTAAACCCGTCCGGTGGTAAAGTTGTTGCGTTTGGTCATACGGGTGCGAATAAACCGCTCGTAATGACCTAAGTCGAGATCTGTTTCTGCTCCATCATCAGTAACAAAAACCTCGCCATGCTGAATGGGGCTCATTGTGCCAGGATCGACGTTAATATACGGATCCAGCTTAAGCATGGTCACGGTGAGACCGCGTGCTTCAAGGATAGCGGCAAGGGATGCAGCAGCAATGCCTTTACCAAGCGATGAAACAACACCACCGGTGACGAAAATATAGTTTGTCATGCGAAACCTAAGACGTTGGGTTATATTTTTTGGGTAAAACGTTGTTTTTAAACAACACTGTAGACGGCGCAACAGTATACCCAATCTGGCGCTTTCACACAATTATAACAGCTCTAAAAGATACTGTTTCCTGGTGTTTTATACAAGGGGACTGATTTTATACCCGTGCTACCTCAAGTTGCCTGATTTCAGCCGGAGAAAAAAATGTCTGAGGCAAGTCAAATTGTTGCAGGTGTAGTTATTCTACAGTAAAACCATTTGGCGCAGCATCAGGCATTTTTAGCCCGGCCCTTTGGGCGTTTCACAGCACTTTCATTTCCCCTTTCTATTGGTTTGAAAGATGTCTACATTCCTGCATCAACATGCCTTGTAGTAAAATTGCTGTGATAGCGTTGAAACAGGTAACTTGAGGTAGCACGGGTATTGACGACTTCCGTTTTCGGGAAGCCGTTTAACCGGGTTTGAAAAGAAGGGCTTTCTGGTAATTTTACTATTTTAGCTGTTTTAGTTCATAAATCAGCGCTAAGGCCTGTTTTGGCGTAAGTTCGTCGGGATCCACCTCTTCAAAAGCCTGCTCAAGGGCGCTTATTCTGGCCGGTAATTCAGCGGGCTCTTCGGGTAACAGGCTCTGCTGGGCAGGGACTGTGACAAGTGTTTGCTCGCTGGCCGATACAGTGTGCTGGCTTTCGAGAGTTTTCAGCCGGTTTTTTGCCGCACTGATAACCGCTTTCGGCACGCCTGCCAGTTGCGCTACCTGTAACCCGTAGCTTTTACTTGCCGCACCAATTTCCACCGAATGCATAAAGCGAATGGTGTCGTCGTGTTCGACGGCATCGAGATGTAAATTTTGCACGCCGTTTAAAGTGTGGGTGAGCTCCGTGAGCTCAAAGTAATGGGTGGCAAACAGGGTAAATGCCTGGAGCTGACTGGCGAGGTATTCAGCGCAGGCCCAGGCCAAGGAAAGGCCGTCGTAAGTACTGGTGCCACGGCCGATTTCATCCATTAACACCAGTGAATAGGGCGTTGCATTATGCAGAATATTGGCGGTCTCAGTCATCTCTACCATAAAAGTAGAACGGCCGGATGCCAGATCGTCAGAAGCGCCGATGCGAGTAAATATTTTATCTACCGGACCAATTTCGGCTGCCTGAGCCGGGACATAACTACCCATATAAGCCAGCAAAACTATCAGTGCCGTTTGCCGCATAAAGGTAGATTTACCGCCCATATTGGGACCGGTAATGATTTTAATCCGCGAGTCTTTATCCATGTTAAGTGGATTAGGAATAAACGGTGAATCCATGACGTACTCAACCACCGGGTGACGGCCTTGTTGATAGGTAACGCCGGGCACATCAGATAACGTGGGACAATGGTATTCCAGTGTTTCAGCGCGCTCGGCCAGAGTGATCAGTACATCGAGCTTAGCGAGTGCTGCCGCACAGGTGATTAACGCGTCAAGGCGGGGATTAATCAGCTCGAAGAGTTCTTCGTAGAGGCGCTTCTCCAGCGCCAGTGCCCGGCTTTGTGAGGTGAGCACTTTATCTTCATGCTCTTTGAGTTCAGGGGTAATGTAGCGCTCATTGTTCTTTAAGGTTTGGCGGCGGATGTAACTGGCCGGGACCAGATGACTGTTGGCCCGTGATACTTCGATAAAGAAGCCGTGTACCTTGTTGTAGCCCACTTTAAGGGTACTGATACCAGTTTGTTCACGCTCACGGGTTTCTATCTGGCGTAACAGTTCTGTTGCGCCGTCAGACAAATCCCGTAGTTCGTCGAGCTCGGCATTGTAGCCTGGTGCAATGACCCCACCATCACGTAAGACCACCGGCGGATTATCGATAATCGCGCGGTTGAGCAATTCCGCCAATTCCGGAAATTCACTCACTTCGTCGCCGAGCTCTTTTATCAGTGGCGCACCGAACAGACTGAGTCCCTGCTGCAGCTGTGGCAAACTGTTAAGGGCATTGCGTAGGCGGGCAAAGTCCCGTGGACGAGCGGAACGAAGCGCCAGGCGGGCCATTATCCGTTCAATATCGCCAATCTGTTTTAATTGAGTTGTCAGTGCCGGGTAATCACCGTTAAGAAAATCCCCAATAGCTTGCTGACGGGCGTTAAGCTCATGGCGGTCGGTAATCGGCGCGTGTAAAAAACGCTGCAGTAAGCGGCTACCCATGGCAGTGGCTGTCTTGTCTAAAACAGCGAATAAGGTGTGCTCAGTACCACCGGATAAATTGCGGGTCAGTTCCAGATTTTTGCGGGTGGCGGCATCCAGCTGGACCCTGGTGGACTGCTGTTCCAGAGTAATTGCCCGGATATGCGGTAATGCGGTACGCTGTGTGTCTTTTACATACTGCAAGATACAACCGGCAGCACTGATGGCGAGTGAAATACCACTTAGCCCAAAGCCACTAAGCTCACGGGTGCCAAACTGATTATTTAATTGCTGCTCTGCTGTTTGCTGATCGAATTCCCACTCTGGCCGGCGCCGCAGGCCTTTAATGTGTTCCACTTTCGACAGCCATTCAAACCCTTCAGGGTAGAGCAATTCAGCCGGATTTAAGCGTTGCAGTTCGGCACTTAACATATCGGTACCGGTAAGCTCACTGACCAGAAACCGGCCACTGGTAATATCCAGCCAGGCGAGACCAAATTGCTCTTTAACACTGTAAACGGCGGCCAGAACATTATCCTGGCGCTCATCAAGTAAGGCTTCATCGGTTACTGTACCGGGCGTTACAATGCGTTGCACCTGGCGCTCCACCGGGCCTTTGCTGGTGGCCGGATCGCCAACCTGTTCGCAAATAGCCACCGATTCGCCCATTTTCACCAGTCTCGCCAAATAGCTTTCGACGGCATGATAGGGCACGCCAGCCATGGGAATGGGTTCGCCGCCGGATTTGCCCCGTGCGGTCAGCGAGATATCCAGTAACTCGGCAGCCCGTTTGGCATCGTCATAGAACAATTCGTAAAAATCGCCCATACGGTAAAACAGTAAAATGTTGGGGTGCTGCGCCTTTATATTCAGATATTGGCGCATCATTGGCGTGTGTGATTCCAAGAATGCCTCGGCTTGCTGGTTGCTTGCGATTGTTGTTTTGACCAATAATAGGGTCTCAATATTATGAGTGTATTATTCCTATGAGCCAGTCATTTTCAACTTTTTCACGACAGCAACTGGATATAAATGAGTTAGCTGAGCAGATTTTGGCCGTTGGTGAGGCGCTACGGCAAAAAGACTGGTCCGTTTCCTGTGCTGAATCCTGTACCGGCGGCGGAGTGGCCTATGCGTTAACCTCGGTGGCCGGCAGCTCGGATTGGTTTAATCAAAGCTATGTCACCTATTCTAATCAGGCAAAACAAGCTTTGGTTGGTGTGAGTGCTGAAACTCTTGAGCAATTTGGGGCTGTTTCCGCTGAAACCGTCCATGAAATGGCTGTCGGGACCGCTCAGCAAACCGGCGCCCAGTGCACCGCTGCAATCAGTGGTATTGCTGGCCCGGGGGGCGGCAGTGATGAAAAACCGGTGGGCACGGTATGGTTTGGGTTTCACTTCGACGGGGTTACCGATACAATTCGCCGCCAGTTTGATGGCGATCGGGAAGCAGTTCGTACCCAGGCTATTGAGTTTGTTATTGCAACACTGCACCACAGACTAGTTGCAGAATAACACAGGCATGATGAAATAAAGAAAAGGTAAAATGCATATTGCACTGTATAATCATACAGTATATTATGCAGTCATTAGTTTACAGCTGATCAGCTTACCGGCGATAGCAGTAAAAGCCATTGCGGATAACGCACACAGTAAAGAATAACGAGGGGTTTTCGGTGGACGACAATAAATCTAAAGCACTATCGGCTGCGGTCGGTCAGATTGAAAAGCAATTTGGTAAAGGCGCGATTATGCGTCTGGGCGACAATCAGGCAATGGATATTGAATCCATTTCTACCGGTTCGCTGAGTATTGATATTGCGTTAGGTATTGGCGGTCTGCCGTGTGGTCGCGTTGTGGAAATCTACGGTCCTGAATCATCGGGTAAAACCACATTGACTCTACAAGTGATCGCCGAAGCTCAGAAAAAGGGAAAAACCTGTGCGTTCGTAGATGCTGAGCACGCACTGGATCCTGTCTACGCCGAAAAACTAGGCGTGAACATTGACGATCTGCTGGTATCACAGCCGGATACGGGAGAACAGGCACTGGAAATTTGTGACATGCTGGTTCGCTCAGGTGCCGTGGATGTAGTGATTGTTGACTCGGTTGCTGCATTAACCCCTAAAGCAGAAATCGAAGGCGATATGGGTGATTCTCACGTGGGTCTGCAGGCACGTCTGATGTCGCAGGCGCTACGTAAGCTGACCGGTAATATTAAGCGTTCCAATACACTATGTATCTTCATTAACCAGATCCGAATGAAGATTGGTGTCATGTTCGGTAACCCGGAAACCACTACCGGTGGTAATGCACTCAAATTCTATTCTTCAGTTCGCCTGGACATTCGTCGCATTGGTGCAGTGAAAGAAGGTGATGAAGTCGTGGGTAACGAAACTCGCGTAAAAGTGGTGAAGAATAAAGTAGCGCCACCATTTAAACAGGCTGAATTCCAGATAATGTATGGAGCCGGTATCTGTAAAGAAGCGGAACTGATTGACTTGGGTGTGAAGCAAAAACTGGTTGATAAAGCCGGCGCCTGGTACAGCTATAATGGCGACAGAATTGGTCAGGGTAAAGCTAATGTGGTGAAATTCCTTAAGCAAAACCCGGACATCGCGAACGATATTGAAACCAAAATCCGTGCTGAATTACTGCTATCGAAAGACATTAAAGCCGACGATGTTGAGCCGGAAGATGCGCTTTAAATAAGCAGACCCTTTTTCAACAACCGTTGGAAACTTCCCCCTATAAGCCTAACTTATAGTTTGGCCCATCCATTTGGATGGGCTTTTTTATTGGGTAAATTAAATATTTCGCGTAAACAAAAGCTTGGCATAAAATTTTGAGCAAGATAAAGTAACGACAATGATGTAATCCGGACATTAGCTTTATTAAATGACAACACCACTTCACCGACAACAGGGCTTTACGCTAATTGAGCTGATCACTGTGATTATTTTAGTGGGTGTTCTTTCTGTTACGGCACTGCCGCGTTTCGTTGATTTTCAGGACGATGCCTATGCAGCATCGGTACAAGGGACCGGCACGGCATTTGACTCTGCTATCAAACTGGCTCACCTCAAATGGGCGGTTAGTGGTGGCTCTGGACCCGTGGATAACCTCGATTTGTACGGTAATGGTGAAAACCTCATGGACATCAATGTTAATGGCTGGCCTGCCCAAAGCTACCTGCCTTATGAGGCGAGTCCAATGCTGGATAATGCCTGGGACTGTACTTCGGTGTGGGGAGCGGTGTTACTTGATGGTTCACCAACGGTTGCTGAGGATACCTCGGCAGATTATCAGGCTACTTACACCGCCAACACCTGTACTTTTTATTTGGTTGCGCAACCGGCATATTCCATTTTTTATAACTCCAATACTGGCGATGTGACTGTCGACCTGACCCTTTAGATTTTTTCTTCTATGCCAGGAAAGGCCTGTTGCCAGCTTTCGGGTATTTTACCCTGCAGTACGTAGGAATATGCCAGTAACTCGGCAATGACATAATACAACGATTCCGGAATAGCCTGACCCAGGTCAAGCGTAGCGAGGAATTCACTCAAATAAGGGTCTTCGTGAATTAACACTCCATTGGCTTTGGCGCTGGCTATAATTGCTTCAGCCAGGTCATCATAGCCTTTAGCGACAATCGTTGGGGCCTGCGACGGCTCTGCTTCATTATATTTAATACCTACCGCGCGTTTACTTTTACGTGTCATGCCTGGGTCTCCAGTATTTGGTAAGGGCGGGTCGCCAGCGTTTCAGGTATCTTGCCTAATTGTAGCTTATGTTCTTCAACCGTTAAGCCGAGTTGCTTAAACCGCTTGAGTAAAAAGGGCAGTGTTACCCCCACTTTTTCCAGCAAGGACTGATTGGAAGAGTATATATCAAGATAAAGCTGCTCATCCTTGATCCTGGCCTTGGTGAGTAATTCACCCTGTTCGCCAATATCCAGCTTCATAGTCAGGTGCCACTGCGTTTGCGTGCTTTGTTTTTCCTGTTCCGGCTGACGTTCCCGCTCTCGTCGGATTAGCAGTTCTGCCGGTTTTTGTTGTGGCATTAACCCAGGCAGCACATAGTAAAAGCTGTCCTGACCTTGCAGTGCTTGTTCCATATTGCCTAGTTTAGCGCCCTGGTGACCTGCAAGTAATCCCTTCAGTTGTTTTAGGAGATTTTGCTGGCTGTCGAGTTGTGCAAACTCCCGGACCTGCCGCCCGGTAATTGCTCCTAGGAGCCCGGCAGGGGCGCTGCCTTTAGAAGAAGAGGCTCTTTGTCGGTGAAGGGCTTGGTCGATATCTTCCACATTTTTAAAGTGCCTGCCGAGTAAAGACACTTGCAATAGCTGGATAAGACCACTTAAAAAACTCTGCCCGGCCGGGGGAGATGACAGCATAAGCGGCGACTGTAACCAGGCCGGAGAGGTCATTAATTGCTGTAGTGCCCGACCAGCTTGTGCGGTGTCGGCTGCGGGTTTGGTGCTTATAGTGTCTGGCTGTTGGCCTGATTCAGTTTTAGCAAGTGGCATCTCGGCCGTTGTCGTCCTGCTTGCTGTTGGCATATGAAGCTGCAATTGCTCAATGACTGAGTGAATGTTTTTGAGCAACGAAGGGTTGGCGCTGGCGAATTTCTGCAGTGCGCTGGTGAGCACGGAAAGACTCGATTGCAGAGGCTCCGTGTTGCTTAGATTTATCCGCTTGGCTGAACGAATAAATTGCTCCAGGGCCGTTTTGACCTCAACGGGTAACTGCTCCACCTTGAACTTTGCGATACTTTCAATCTCGGTCGGTATCGTGGACTTACCGACCGCATTTTCAGCCCTCAGGGCATGAAAAGGTGACAGTAGAGGCTGGGCGACATCAGCTTTTGCACTAGCAGGCTTGTCTCCAGACTGCTGCAGCGCCTGAGATGGCGAAGAAGAGGCTGTGTCAGACTGAGATTGCAATGGCGTAATTGTGACCTGCGGAACGCTCTTAGCTGTGACACTTTGCATATTAAGCTGACTGATTTGCTGCGTGGTTACCCTTGGCGCCATTTGATTCAAGGCGGCTGTTGATGTTGTATTGGATGGGGTATTTACTGCCAAAAGCTGGGTTTTACTACCGGTTATGGTGACTTCATTACCTTTAATATTTACTATCGCAGGTGACAGCGGACTCAGTTGTTCAATGGTTTTTGTTACGAGCGGAGGAAGGGCCTGTTTTGCCCAGTTGGCGAGCTTCATCGGCTCTGTCATCAGCGGCAGTTGCTGGGTAACGGCCTGAGTGAGTTTATTGGCCACAGGTGAGCTCACCGGTACAGATACGATACGTAAAGGATTCGCCACATTATTGATGCCCTGATTCGGCTCGGTGGTTGGTAACGTTGGCGCTGATTGAGGACGCGGCGTTATCTGTACCTGAAGTTGGTTATGACGAAGCGAGACAGTAATCGAAACGGTTGGCGGCAGAGGCGGTTTGCCCCTAACGTCGCTGGATAATGCGCTCTCAGGCTGCCGGGTATTTTTATTTAGAGGGATATCAATTATTAACGGTCGCTCAGTCCCTGCGTTAACTCTTATCAAAGTACTGTCTTGTTGTATAACGGTAGCAGGCAGTGTCACTGGCGTAGATAAAGTTTGAGATAACACTGTCATCAGCGTTTGAAATTGCGCCTGGGTAACTTGCTGACGAATGGTCTGCGGCGAAAGTTTTAGTAAAGCGGGTAAGTCAGCTGGTCCGGATTCGGGCGGCAACATTGATTTAAGCGATACTGGGCCTCCCTGGGGCGGCTGAATCGGAGTCTCTGTGGGAAGGCGAACCAATAACAGGCTTTCTGCACCGGTAATGCGCACCGCAGGAGTGATCTGAACCAGTTGCTGATTTGCCGTGCTATACACGTTTGCGCCAACGGCGGGGGCTGTTTTGCCAGCATTACCCTGACCAGCAGGCGTTGTTGATACTGGTATTGCGGACGGTGACACGGGTTGCAACACCTGGCCAATCCTGGCGATTGCCTGCTGTTTGGCGTCGGCAGTGGCCGATTCAGTAACGTTAACACGACTGCTATCGGTGGCGGTTTGTGGGGGCAGATTGGAAGAATGCATAAGGTGTTATCGGCAGCCGGTTTCAACAGTTAAGTATAATGTCAATCATGCCAAAGATTGAAATAGATCAGAAATTTGCCGATCCGCCTATTGGGTAAGATGCGAAGTGGCTGGTTTATGATAGAATGCGGCGGATTTTTTGCTAACAGAACGGGATGCATCTTGGCAGGACTCGCTGCAGACAATTTAACCTGTATAAAACGTGACAGAGTGTTGTTCACCGACCTGTCGTTTACGTTATCGCCAGGAGAGCTTATATACCTGCGGGGTCCAAACGGTGCAGGTAAAACCAGCCTGTTAAGGATTTTAACCGGTTTATCATCGCCGGAATCCGGTCGCTTGTACCTCAATGGCGAGTCGTTGGAAGCCACTCGTGATGTGTTCAATCAGCAACTGATTTATATAGGTCACAAGGCGGGCATCAATGGCGCACTTACCGCCATGGAAAATTTACGCTTCTGGTGTGCCCAGCACGGAACTGCTTTTGTTGCCAGTCACGCTTATGAAGTACTTGCCCGACTGGGGCTGGTAGGGTTGGAAGATGTGCCGGTGAGAATGTTATCTGCCGGACAACAACGCCGTGTCGCGCTGTCGCGGTTATGGTTAAAACCCGCGACCTATTGGATCCTCGACGAGCCTTTTACGGCACTGGATACCGATGGTATTGAATTACTTGAACAGCACATGCAGCAACATGTTGCCAGTCAGGGGGCGATTATCACTACCTCACATCAACCTTTGAGTGAACACGCCGGCCCATTCACAGAACTGGTGCTGGAGTACCGGTTATGAATACGCTGATTAATGGTATTTTCAAACGAGATATGGCACTGGCTTTTCGCCAGCGTTCTGAGTTAGCGCAACCGCTGATGTTCCTGTTGATGGTCATCACACTTTTCCCTCTGGGCATAGGGCCGGGGCCGGTGACGTTACAAAAAATAGGGCCGGGCGTGATTTGGATTGCCGCTATTCTGTCTTCACTGCTGGCCATGGAGCGTTTGTTTCGCGATGATTTCTGGGATGGCTCGCTGGAACAATATATGCTGAGCGGTCAGTCAGTGGCTGCCATCGCTGCGATTAAAGTGCTGGTCCACTGGCTGGTGAGCTTTTTGCCCCTGGTGCTGTTTTCGCCATTGTTAGCACTTTTTTTAAATCTCACGGTCGATATGTATGTTGCTTTAATGCTGACACTGGTCCTCGGCACACCGCTATTGTCTTTGGTGGGCGCGATAGCGGTGGGATTAACAGTTGGTTTACAGCGGGGCGGCGTGTTGCTGGCCCTGTTGTTAATACCGGTTTTCATTCCGTTATTGATTTTTGCCACCTCGGCGGTAGATTCTGCCGCGCTCCAATTACCATACCGGGCTCAACTTGCTATTATTGGCGCCATGCTGATGCTGGCAATGGCAACAGCCCCCTTTGCAATTGCTTATGCACTAAAAGTGAGTCAAAACTGATGTGGAAGTGGTTACATCCGTATGCAAAACCTGAACGAGCGTATCAACTGTGCGTAACGTTACAGCCCTATTTTCTTTGGCCGGGTATCTTATGCCTGCTGGTGGGGAGCCTATGGGGCCTTGCCTTTGCTCCCCAGGACTACCAGCAGGGTGACTCGTTCCGGATTATTTATATCCATGTACCCAGCGCCATTTTATCGATGAGTACTTACGTAGCGATGGCGGTTGCGGCTTTAGTGGGTATTGTGTGGCAATGGCGCACCGCATTTATGGCGATGATCGCTATGGCACCGGTTGGTGCGGTCATTACTTTTATTGCTTTGTTTACCGGAGCTGCCTGGGGTAAGCCTATGTGGGGCACCTGGTGGGTCTGGGATGCAAGACTGACCTCTGAATTAATACTGCTGTTTCTGTATCTTGGTGTGATTGCTTTGTATGGCGCCTTTGAGGATAAACAACAGGCGGGTAAGGCTGCCGGCGTGATGGCGCTGGTCGGGGTGGTGAATGTACCGATTATCCATTATTCCGTAGAATGGTGGAACACCTTGCACCAGGGGGCCACTATCAGCAAGTTTGATAAACCTTCCATCGCCCCTGAAATGCTGTGGCCATTATTGATCGCTTTGCTGGGTTTGGCCTTATTTATTGCAGCAGTGACCGTAATGCGTATGAAAAATGAAATCATTCGGCGAGAATATCATCGTCCGTGGGTTAAAGACCTTGCGGCGAGAGCGCTCGGAGACGACCATGCAGTTTGACAGTTTACAGGCCTTTTTTGCCATGGGGGGCTATGCCCTCTATGTATGGTTATCTTTCGGGGTGTCGTTGCTGGCATTGGTTTGGGTAGTTGCCGACAGTGCCAGTGCGCACAAAAAACTGTTGCGCAATGCCCGTGAAGAACAAGCCAGACAGTCGCGCATTGCGGCGGCCCGAAAAGCACAAACAGTGCAATCTGAATCAGAACAGACAGGTAGTTAAGCAGTATGAATCCAAGACGACAAAAACGACTCGCTGCGGTAGGCGGCATAGGTTTACTGATCGTTGGTGCGATCACGCTAATGCTATTCGCACTAACCGACAACATTGATTTATTTTACACTCCCTCAGAAATCGTCGAGGGCAAGGAAGGCGTAAAACCTACTGTCGGACAGCGCCTTAGAATAGGCGGTATGGTCGTGCCTGGTACGGTGAGTCGTGATTCTGAGTCATTAGCCGTTAGCTTTAATCTTATTGATACCGGTCCTCAGGTAACGGTTCGCTACGCCGGTATCCTGCCTGATTTGTTTCGGGAAGGTCAGGGCATTGTCGCCACCGGTGTGTTGCTTGAGTCTGGTGTGATTGAAGCCGAAGAAGTGCTGGCGAAACACGATGAAGAGTACATGCCGCCTGAGCTCGCCGAAAAGATGAAAGGCATAAAGCATGTTAACCCGAATCAAGGAAATACAAGCTCGTGATCCCCGAAATTGGTAATATCGCTGTTGCGCTGGCACTGGTCACATCGATCCTGCTGGCGGTGTATCCTCTGTGGGGGGCGTATCGTGGCCATACCGCAATGATAGGCACCGCTAAACCTCTGGCTATCTCGTTATTTGCGTTTACGGCATTGGCTTTTGGTTGCCTTGTCTATGCATTTGTCACCGATGATTTTTCACTGACCTATGTGGCTCAGCATTCTAACAGTCGCTTGCCGGTTTACTATAAAGTCACCGCAGTCTGGGGTGGTCACGAAGGGTCATTTTTACTCTGGGTACTGATGTTGTCACTGTGGACGGTGGCGGTGGCGGTGTTCAGTCGTGGTATTCCGCAAGTGATGATCGCCCGGGTATTATCGGTGCTGGGGATGGTGTCGATTGGTTTTTACCTTTTCATCCTGCTGACATCTAATCCTTTCGACAGTATGTTGCCTTATTTCCCGGTAGATGGACGGGATCTGAATCCGCTGTTACAGGATTTTGGCATGATCATTCATCCGCCAATGCTGTACATGGGGTATGTGGGCTTTTCAGTGGCTTTTGCTTTTGCCGTTTCAGCGCTGTTGTCCGGGCAGCTAGACTCAACCTGGGCGAGATGGTCACGGCCCTGGGTGATTGCGGCGTGGAGTTTTCTGTCGGTAGGGATTGCACTGGGGAGCTGGTGGGCTTATTACGAGCTTGGCTGGGGCGGCTGGTGGTTCTGGGATCCGGTTGAAAACGCATCGTTTATGCCATGGCTGGTGGGGACCGCACTCATGCACTCGCTGGCCGTAACGGAGAAACGTAAAGCGTTTAAGTCCTGGACAGTGCTGTTGGCTATAGCGGCATTCTCATTGAGCTTGCTGGGCACCTTCCTGGTGCGCTCAGGAGTGATTGTGTCGGTCCATTCCTTTGCCAGTGATCCCGCCCGTGGATTGTTTATTTTGGGCATTCTGGTTATTTTGACCGGTTTAAGCCTGGTTCTGTATACCCTGCGGGCTCAACAGCTGAAAAGCCCGGGGCGCTTTCAGCTGTTTTCGCGGGAAGTACTGCTGATGGGCAACAACGTGTTCTTATGTGCCGCTACACTGGTGGTGTTGCTGGGCACCTTGCTGCCTCTGGTACATAAAGAGCTCGGGTTAGGCTCCATTTCCATTGGGGCACCGTTCTTCAATCAGATGTTCACCCTGCTTATTGTACCCTTTGTTTTATGCTTGGGACTGGGTCCGCTTACCCGTTGGAAACATCAACCGGTATCACAGGTACAAAAAACATTACTGATTGCCTTCGGCCTGAGTGTAAGCGCCGGGGTGTTAATTAACTTTACCTACGATACGCCTACTTACATGGCGGCTTTAGGACTGGTGCTGAGTGCCTGGATACTGATTACCACCACCCTTGAAGTGATGCAAAGAGTCTCTTCATTGAACACCAGTCTGAGTGCCGTGGAACGTTTGCGCAAACTTACGCCCAGTCACTGGGGGATGATTCTTGGACATCTGGGCTTTGCTGTGACCCTGATTGGCATTACGCTGGTGAGTAATTTTGAAGTGGAAAGGGATGTGCGGATGATGCCGGGTGAATCGGTAACACTGTCTGGTTATGAGTTTGCCTTTCGTAAAGTAGAGCAACGAAGCGGGCCGAATTATACCGCTGATGTAGGCATATTTGATGTGTATGAGTCGGGTGAGAAACTGGTGCATCTTGAACCGGAGAAGCGCTTGTACCTGGTCCAACGCATGCCTATGACCGAAGCCGGTATCTACTCGACCATTTTCAGGGATTTGTTTATTGCTATGGGTGAACCTCTTGATGACGGAGCCTGGGCAATTCGGGTGTATATAAAACCGTTTGTAACCTGGATTTGGGCCGGCGCGGTAATTATGGCCATTGGTGGCATTTGCTCGATAAGTGACAAGCGTTACCGCATGGCGAGGGTTGCTAAAGTGCGTTCAGCGGTGGCAGGCATAGCCGCTAGCGGGGAGGCTCAGGCATGAAAAAGATAATGCTTTTTGGCGTGCCGCTACTGGCATTTGTGGTGCTGGTGGTGTTCTTGTTCAGTGGTTTGTTTTCCGATCCCAGGGAGCTTGACTCCCAGGTGAAAGGTAAGCCCATGCCAGCCTTTTCGTTGCCAGACCTGATGAACCCGGATAAAACTTACACGCCGCAGGTATTTAAAGGGAAGGTAACCTTGCTCAACGTTTGGGGCGTGTGGTGTGTCACCTGCGCGGTAGAATTGCCATACCTCACTGAACTTTCGGAGCAGGAAGGGATCAGTATTGTTGGCCTTTATTTTGACCAGGATCTGGATCCGGAGTTTGGCACCAAAACATTAAACCGGGTACAACAGGAAGTCGAAGAGATCACCAACCGATTTGGCAATCCTTACCAATTTCATATTTTCGATGTCTATCGTGACACCGCGTTGGATCTTGGCGTGACCGGCGCTCCTGAACATTTCCTTATTGACCACAACGGTGTGATCCGCATGCATCACATCGGTGATATCAACGAACGTGTCTGGAACAACAAAGTCGGTCCGCTATATGCTCAGTTAAAACAGGCACTGGCGCAGGAGCACGCAACTGAATGAAAACGCTGATACTGACGGTCTTATTGCTTATCTCCTCTGCCGTACTGGCGACTGAGGACAGTTATGAATTTGATACACCACAGCAACGCCAGTTATTTCTGTCACTGACCGAGGAGCTGAGATGCCCGATGTGTCAGAATCAGAATATCGCCGATTCTGATGCGATGATTGCTCATGATATGCGTCGTAAAGTGTATAACCTGGTGAAGCAAGGGAAAACCGGCGATGAAGTGATTGACTACATGAAAACCCGCTACGGTGATTTTATTAGCTATAAGCCGCCTGTAACGCCGGTTACCCTGTGGTTGTGGCTGGCACCTGTGTTATTTGCCTTAGTGGCGTTCGTGGTTGTAGTGGTTAGGCGAAAGTCGACACCGCCGGAAGATATGGCAGCCAAGCTGGCTAAAGCCGAGGCGATGTTAAAACAGGGTGATAAGTGATGTCTTGGATGTTTATTGGGGCGGTTGTTGCACTGGTAGCCGTATTAATCCTGATGGTTGTTTTACCCTGGCTGAGACGCCGTCCGGAACAGGAGAATCTGACTCAGGCTAACATTGCCGTGGTCAAAGAGCGGCTGCAAGAACTGCAGCGGGAAGTCGATGAAGGACTGCTTAGTGAGCAGGACATGCGTCAGGCCAGTGACGAGATTAAAATTTCGTTAGTGGAAGAACAGTATGCAGAGTCAAAAGGCTCGGCGAACGCTTCCTTCGCATTAGCGTGTGGTGCATTACTGGCTATTGCAGTAGGCGCTACGGCCTATTACAAGGCCAGTAATATAAAGCACTTAAATGATGCGCAGGCGGCTATAGATGCGTTACCCAATCTCAGCGCGAAACTGGCAGAGGGGCAGGGAGAGAACTTTACTCCTGAGGATTTTCAGCAATTGACCCTGGCTATCCGCAAGCGTTTGCAGGAGAACCCGGAAGATGGACAGGGCTGGATGTACCTGGGCCGAATCTGGATGGCACTGAATCAGACCGAGGAAGCCTATGCGGCGTTGGAAAAAGCCCTGCATTATTCCCCTGATGACGAGAATGTTCGGATGACTTATGCGCGGGCATTAATGATGAGCGATGATAAGGCACAGTTAGAAAATGCCCGTCGATTGTTAGCTTCGCTAATTGATACAAACCAGCAGAATGATAATTTAGTGCTGATGCAAGCTGTGGTTGCAGGCAGACTCGGAGATAAAACGCTGTTGGCTGATACCCTGACAAGGCTGGAGGGCAAACTGCCAGCAGATAGCCCTATTGCCAGGCAATTAACTGAGCGTCTTGCCAGTTTGAATGGCGAGCCACCGGTTAAAAAAGCACTTACCGGTTTCAATCTTACGGTTGAGATTACGGAAGAGATGGCGACTCAATTGCCTGACAATGCGTTTTTATTCGTGTTTGCTCAGGATGCCAACAGTGAAAACCGGATGCCAGCGGCCGTACTCCGATTACCGTTAGACAATTTACCGCTAACGATTAAGTTAACCAGTGAAAATGCCATGGCACCGAACTATTCGCTCGATCAGTTATCCACAGCCCGCCTGATCGCCCGGATTTCGGCTGATCAGGAAGCCCCGCCCCAGCCGGGCGATTTAGAGGGCTCTCTGGAAGCCTTAGTGGAAAACGGTAAAGTGATTGACCAAACTATCGTAATAAACAAGGAATTGATGTGACATTATCCATTCGTCGCTTTTCGTTATCTTTTTTGATGCTCGGCGCATTGTTTCTCTCTGGTTGTGCCAGTAATAGTGCTGAACAGCAAACTCAGGCAGATGCCGAGGCAAATGCCGTGGCAATTAAGTCGGATTATTCTGATCCGCGGGATCCGCTGGAAAGCGTTAACCGCGTGGTGTGGGATTTTAACTGGGATATTCTGGATAAATATCTGTTACGCCCGGCGGCAACCACCTATGTCACTGTAATGCCAGGCTTTGCTCGCACTGGGCTTTCCAACGCAGTAGAAAACCTTGCTGAGCCAGCCAACATGTTAAACAACCTGTTGCAGGGCAAAGTTGGACCGTCGTTTGATAGTTTTACTCGCTTCGTCATTAACTCTACTGTTGGTGTAGCGGGCTTTTTTGATGTTGCCGGGGCCATGGGACTGCAACGTCAGGAAGAAGAATTTGGTGAGACGCTGGGCAAATGGGGAGTTGGAAGCGGACCGTTTTTAATGTTACCGGCCCGGGGGCCAAGCGATCCGCGCAGTTTTACGGGCGATATAGTGGACAACCTATATTTCCCCATGACACTGATGACCGGAAATCTTAACGTGTTGCGATTTACGGTTGGTGCATTGGAGGCGCGGGCGCAGTTACTCGGTCAGGAAGGCCAGATTGAGAATGCTCGAGACCCTTATGAGCAAGTTAAAAACATCTATTTTCAAAATCTTGAATTTCGAGTAACGGATGGCAAAAACCTCGATGCGCAGCCAGATGAACAAGAGGCTGAAGAGTTTGACGAATTCGAAGCACTGTTTGACGATGTGGATTTGGAAAGTACGCCAACCGACGAAGAAAGTGATAACTAGGTGGTAAAACAATGGCGCTTAAAGCGCCTTTGTTGTTGTTAGTGTCAGTAGCCCTGAGGATTTTGAGATTGCCAGTGCCAGGCATTTTCACACATATCTTCCAGGGTTTTTTGCGCATTCCAGTTTAACTCAGTAGCGGCTTTGGTCGGGTCGGCATAACAGGCTGCCACGTCTCCGGACCGGCGAGGCGCAATCTTGTAACTAATAGGCTTACCACAGGCTTTTTCGAAGGCCTTAATCATCTCCAGTACGGAGTATCCTTGTCCGGTACCCAGGTTATAGATATCGAGTCCCATATTTAAGCCAAGACGCTCAATGGCCTTTAAATGACCATTCGCGAGGTCTTCTACATGGATATAATCACGAACACCGGTACCATCCACGGTGTCGTAGTCATCGCCAAACACGGCTAACTGTTCGAGTTTGCCCGAGGCAACCTGCGAGATATAGGGCATCAGATTATTCGGAATACCGTTAGGATCTTCGCCAATCTGACCCGAGGGGTGGGCACCAACCGGGTTAAAGTAACGAAGCAATACAATGTTCCACGCTTCGTCTGACTGGTATAAATCAGTCAGTATGGTCTCCACCATGAGTTTAGACATACCATAAGGATTAGTGGGCTGGCCGGTAGCCATATCTTCTCTGAGCGGCAATGAAACCGGATCGCCATATACGGTAGCGGAAGAGCTAAAGACAATGTTCTTTACATTGTGCTTACGCATAACATCGCATAGTGCCACAGAGCCATAGACGTTGTTTTCGTAGTAGGCAAGGGGCTTCTGTACAGACTCGCCAACGGCTTTTAAGCCTGCAAAGTGAATGACGGCATCGATGTCATGGTGTGAGAATACATCATCGAGCTGCTCAGTATTACGGATATCACCCTGCACGAATGTCACTGCTTTACCAGTTAAAGCTGATACACGCTTGAGAGACTCCTCTGAGGCATTACTGAGGTTATCAAATACCACTACCTGATAATCCGCTTCCAGTAATTGTAGTACGGTATGACTGCCGATATAGCCAGCTCCACCGGTGACAAGTATTGTTTTCATTGCTTATCCTTGTTTGACAACGATTCTAAATATTTAGCGCTTAAGGAGTATTGTACAGGTTTCACCACGATGGGATAGAGAAGGAAAACTAACAACGCCCACAATAATGAGGTCCAGTCTGCTGCGACTCTGAGCAACAGCGCAAAGGCCGGCACAATCACCAGTAGTTTAAGGATGTTTAGTACTGTCTTTTCCGGAACCGTGAGTTTTTTTGCCGCCCGCTCCAGTCTGCGCATACGTTCTGCCAGAGGCAGGCCAGCTAGACCCGGAATATTGCGCGTCGAAAAATAGAAATGCATAAAGTGCTCTTAATAAAAAACCGCCGGAACGTAATGTTACGGCGGTTATTGTAGGGCAATCTGCTAGTGTTTAAAACACACGAGCCCTTATTGCGCCGTTTCCTTGATACCGGCTTTCTCCCAGTATCGGGATTTAAAGCTCATCAAACCAATCATAATAGCAATAGCAATGCTAAACAGGGCGATTTGAAGATATAGGTTTGGCATTTCTTGTACGTTATCAGGGTCAAAGTTACCTGAAAGCAGACCAGCAATAATATTGCCAATAGAGTAGGTGAGTACGAATACGCCCATCATTTGACCCGCAAAACGCTTAGGCGACAATTTGCTTACTGCACTTAGTGCTACGGGACTAAGGCAAAGTTCGCCCACGGTGTGCAGGAAGTAAGTCGTTACAAGCCACATGGGGGCGACTTTAAGTCCCTGCGCCGCATATTGGGATGCCATAAACATGACCAGAAAACCTGAAGCCATAATAACAATACCGATTGCACACTTAATGGTATACGAAGGATCAATCATGCGTTTGGCGAGGTTAATCCAAAGTGCGGCAAAGAACGGCGACAGTATAATAATAAAAAGTGAGTTAGAGAGCTGGAACCATACGGTAGGAATAGCATCCATTCCGAACCATGAAGTTAGCCATGAGCCACTTTCCAGAGCGCGATCGGTATAGTTTTGTGCAAATAAATTAAGTGAAGAACCGGCTTGTTCGAAGCCTGACCAGAAACATGCAGAGGCCACACAGACTAAAAACAGGGCCCACATGCGCTGTTTTTCATTGTCGCTTAATTCACCTTTAAAGTAGATGAAGCCAAAATAAATAAAGAAAATGGCGGTGAAAATAACAGCGACTTTTTCAGCAAGGGCAACAGGTTCGATAACAATGGTGCCCAGGTGTGCCAGAATAATGACCACGATGGCTGCTGCTAACACTCCCAGTACACATAGCCAGGCACGCTGCTTCGCGGCACCGACATATGGATTTGCAGGTGCCACTGATTCCGCAGCCAAAGAGCGGTTACTAAAGTAATACTGAATCAGTCCAACGGCCATCCCGACAGCAGCAGCGCCAAATGCATAGTGCCAGCCCCAGTTCTCCTGCAGGTAACCGGTGACCAGATACGCAATCAAGGAACCGATGTTTATACCCATGTAATAGAGTGCATAGCCACTGTCCCGGCGACTATCATCGTCACCATATTGCTGGCCAACCATGGCCGAGATGTTTGGCTTAAGTAACCCTGTACCGGTTGCAACCAGAATAAGACCGACAAAGAACAGGTTTTGGAGGTCTACAGCCAGCACAATGTGCCCGGCGAAGATAATTAAACCGCCATACCAAACGGCTTTTTTACCGCCAATCAGTCGGTCAGCAAGCCAACCTCCGGGTAAACCAAGAAAATAAACGGCCCCGGTGTACAGGCCATAAATGGCACCGGCTGACGCTACAGTGAAGCCAAGCCCTTGCGTTTGCAAGCTGGCTGTCATAAACAGCACGAGCAGAGCACGCATGCCGTAGTAGCTCATGCGCTCCCACATTTCAGTAAAAAATAACGTTCTCAAGCCATTTGGATGGCCAAAGAAACTGGTGTCGTTAGAAGTTTTTGTTGTCACAACAGAGTTCCATATAGTTTTTATTTAAAATTATTATCGTCCGCGCGTACTCACAACGGGCAGGAGCTGCTCGTACACTGGTTATCTCTCTTATACTAGAGGATGAATCCTGAAACAAGCTACCTGGGTTAACGGGTAGCCTGCGGCAGAGAATCAGAAACCACTCAATTGTAGTGTTTGTCTTACAACTCTTTAATAGTTGCAATGATAATGCGGCCAGCTATGAAGGCCATAATTAACAATACACCCACTAAAACAAGGTTATATACTTTTTTGGGGTAAGCTGCCTCATCGGGCAGGGTTGGTGATTCAATAGTCACCAGGTGTTGTATTTGTTGATACGTGTCGACCCGAGCATTCTCGAGGGTCATCAAAGATGAACCATAAGCCTGCATGGCAAGTTCGGCCTGAACCTGCAGGTTTGAATATTGCGCCATTAGCTGATTAATGGATAACTTCGACTCACCGTTTTGTGCATCGCTGATCTTGGTTTTCTGACTGTTAATCTGTTCTTCCAGTGCTCTGATTTGACGTTTGAGTGAGATGATTTCCGGCGCAGAGTCAGACATAATTCTTTTTAAAGTGTTTAATTCTGCTTCCTTTTGGGCCATTGTGGCTTCTAAAGAAAAAGCAATATTTTGAATAGCAAGACCTTCGGCATTTGGGTCCAACATATTGTATTTTGTTTGAAAGTCAATCAGTGCCAGTTTGGCATTCTGCAGCTTTTCCTCAACAATATCGTGCTCACTTTGAGCAAAAGCCAGGCGCGATTTGGCGAGGTTATTACTGATCTCGTTAATGAACAACTCTGCACGTTTTACTATTGTTTGACTGATTAGCTTTGCATAGGCTGGATCGTAGGCTCTTGCCGAGAGTTCAATCACACTGGTATTTGAGTCGATTATTACTTCTGTATTGGCCTGGTAATATTCCAGAAAGTCCTCTTCGCTATGATTAGTGCCGAGTCGGCTGATAAAATCCCCCTGTGAGGAGGAGTAATGTTCGCGAAGACTAATGGTCTGGTCCAGATAATGGAGCATGTCTGCGGATTTGACGAAAGCGACAACCAATTGGCTGTCGTTTGCACCGGCTACCCCGGTTACGCTGGTCATTAGCATTGAAGAAGGGTCGAAACTGTTTGCGCCATCAGCAGATTTAACTACTAACTGACTGGTACTTTCATATTTTGGGGCCGCAATCAAAGACAGGTACATCGCGTACAATAGCCAAGGGATGGCGACTAAAAGAATAGGGCGCTTTTTTGTTTGAGCGGTTATATTGTCTAGCACTTGTTTCATTTTATTGCTCGTTTATTCCATGTAGGCTGCGATACCTTCTTCAAGGTCACTGTAGTAATAGAGTTTACCATCTTCAATGATGATCGCTGAGGTACAAAATTCCCGTACCTGATCCATCTCGTGACTGACCATAATCAGGCCGGCTTCTTTGGCTTTAATTTCCAAAGCTTCCCTGGCTTTACGACGAAATTTAGGGTCGCCCACTGAGGTTGCTTCATCTAAAAGATAAATATCGAAATGTATATTGATGCAGCAGGCAAAGACTAGTCGGGCACGCATACCGGAAGAATAGGTTTGTACTGGTAAGTCAAAACGCCTGCCGATCTCTGCGAAGTCTTGCACAGCTTCTTCGTACGCTGCCAAGTTTTTTACGTCATTGATTCTGGCAATAAACCTAGCGTTTTCCCGCCCGGTCATTTTGGGGTGAACCCCGGTAGACAATGCAACTGGCCAGGACATAGACTTATTGGTATAAATCTGGCCTTTATCCGGGTATTCACTTTTGGCCAGCATACGAAAAAGTGTCGATTTACCGGCTCCATTTTGCCCCAAAATGGCCACATTGTTTTCAGTTGGAAAGTCGAAATTGAGGTTTCGGAATATATACTGGGGCCCTAATTGGCTTGGGTAAGACTTGGTCAGATTGATTAAACGGATAGTCATCGGGATAACAACCCTTTCCAGGTCAGGTGATACAATGAAACGGCAAAGAAAAATACGATCACAGTTACTTGAATTATATACCCTAAACTTACTCCACGATCACCGTATCCCTCAAAACAGGCATATCGCCCCAATTCTATAAAATGAACCAATGGGTTCCAGGTAAACCAGTGCCAGTATTCTGTTGGGATATCCTGTAAGCTAAAAAATACGCAGGAGATAAAAAATAACGGTCTAGCCAAAATTCCTATTATTTTTTTTATTTCAGGAACGTAAGAAGTGGCAATCCCTAATATACAACTCATACTTAAGGTCATTAGCCACAACAAATGAAAAAGAAAAATCAACAGAATTGGATCATGAACGCTAAAAGTTAGCTCCATCAAATATATAGCTAGAAGTGCCAGTAAGATGACAATAGATTTAATTGTATATTCAACGAAACCTGCAACCACTAACGAGGATATAGGCTGGACCTGCCGAAATGCATACAGAGGTTTGTTTTTACTGAACGAACTAGCAACTTTTTGAAACGGTTGCAAAAAAGATTGAATTGCCACCATTCCTATTAGCATAAAAATCACAATCGGTATCCCGTGAGCGTCACCTTCTCGAATTAAACTCCGTAAATAAGACAGGCCAAATATAAACGCGAACGGCTCAAGAAATCCCCAGGCTAAACCAAGTCTGTCACTAAACTGAGAGCGTAACTCACGTAGGAAAAGCGCAAAGCATACGCTTTTCCATACTTTAAGTTGAGAGCGAAATGAGACGCTTACAATATCTGACATTAGTTCACTGCTACGTTTGCCGCCACAGCAATCTGGTAGATGACCTGAGTGATATCTTTTACAGCCTGTAAAGTCTTAGCGTCTACACGTGGTAATACAATAACCTGGTCGCCAGCTGAAACTTCAGAGCTATCATCAACGTCAAAGAAATCCACCATGCCATTGGCGCGAATGACCAGAATACGGGCATCATTAGCGCGTTCACTAAAGCCGCCTGCCCAGGCTACATAATCAGAAAGTTCAGCATCCGGATTAAATACCACCGATTGAGGCATAAGTACTTCACCACCCACGTGAACCAAATCTGTTCTGGTAGGGATAACGATAGTATCGTTTTCTTCCAGCAGGATATCTGCCACATTATCGTTTTCAGCAATAATCACTTTACCCAACGGCTTCACCTGTCTGGCCCTGGCAATAAAGTCGGTGACAAGCTCAGCTTCCTGTACGCGAATAGAGCCTTCTCCGGTAGAGCGGACCGGCGCAGTATAGATACTTCGTTCAAGACGATCCAAGGCCTGATTGATAATTAATTGTTGCTGATCGGCTACACTTTCGCGCAATAAATAGACGTTTTTAAAATCAGCCAGGTTCGGGTCGATTTCAATATTGCTGAGCACCTGATGTAATCGGGCACCTTTGGAAACCATGACTCTTGATGCCCCGCGGAAACTTCCTGCTACATTAATCGGGTAAACTTGTACTTCATGGTCGTTCTTAAACTCAACATGATCGCCGGGACGCAGGCTGAACTGTTCGAAATTAGCCAGTGTGGCATAGCGTGCAAACTGGCCACCATCACGAAGCCCGCTTACCGAAACGTGGCTGATAAAATCCCCTGGCTTTGCATAATCAACTAAAGCTTCACCGGTTAAATCTGATGGTTTCAACTCAAAAGTGAAACTGTTTCTGGCACCTTCGCTCACGGTTATCGTTGGGCCAATAGGGCGAACCAAAATTACGTCTTTGTCCTGAAATGAAATAGCCGGCAACTCGCCATCGGTAACAAAGTTATATAAATCAATTGTGTGGACGACTTCGCCAGCACGTAAAATATCTATTTTACGAAAGCTGCCACGCAGAAAATCCACTCCACCGGCGCGCTTAAGAAAGTATAACGGGCTGTCAGTTGCCTGGCCGGCATATTGCCCTGGTCTTAGGACCGGTCCCGAAACATAAACAGATACAGGCGTAGCGGTTAATAAGTTGACATATACGTTAACATCATTGGTATAGACCTGCTTAATGCTTCTTGTCACTGTAGAATTTACCTGGCTGGAAGGTACATTCAGCAGATTAACCGGACCAATATTAGGGATGAAAATATTGCCCTGACTGTCGACGGTTGCAACATCAGAGTAATCTACCGCTCCCCATAACCAAATGGAAATCTGATCGCCAGGCGCCACCAGATAATTGGGGTTGACTGCATTGGTGCGCTCTGACTCAAACCCCCCAACAAATAAGTTGGCAGCAAAGGGCGGGTTCTCCATGGCTTCCTGGAGAGGAAAAACCATATCCATCGTCGGCTCGCCTGGCAACACCAACCCGCTTCTGGGCTGGGTACTATACTGCCCTGAACTTGGCCGGGTACCCGTTTGACTGTTGCCTTGCAGTGTGGGAGACGTAGACAACTGAACAGGGCTAACCCCTGTAGTGCCAGCGTTAGCCGCAGCAGTGTTACTGGCACCGCGTTGGCTCAGTTGCTGCTGAACTTGTTGAATTTGCTCTGCTGTTTGTGCTTGTGTGTTACTGAAATACGATAGCGATAAAACAGCGACCGTTAACCACGTAGATATACGCATAAGCGAATTAGCCTTTATAGGGTGTTACTAAAAACCAACGCTGGATAAAGCAACCAGTACGTTTGATTGTTGCAGACGGGGCGAACTTCAGTTGAACCTGAACGGCCTTGACGTTTTAGCCGATAACACTGATTGCCCAGAGCTGAGATATAACTATTGGAAACTACATAGCTATTTCCTTCGATCACAATGGCTTTATTGGCGCTTATGTTTAACTCTGGAATAGCTTTTGCTTTACCTTCAGGTATACCAGCGTTTGTATCGCTAAGGTGGTGCGTAAAGCTTGGATTAACCAGCGGCAGGTTTGCTTTGACACTCTGAGGTTGTGACACACATCCCAGCATTGTCATAGTGCTGAAAAGTAGAACGGATAATATAACTTGTCTTCTCATTGCCTGACTGTAATACGTCCATTTAAAAGTGGTCGTAGCATACCATAATCAGGCGAAAAGGCATGCACTGATTATTCGGCTGAGTAAACTCTGAGCAGAACCGAACGCAACTGAGTAAAAAATGTTCGTTTAAATTTAAATTTAATCCGGGGGGTAGTCAGTTATACTAATGTTTATTATTATGTCGGGTGATTATAGTGACCTCTCCACGAAGCCTCAGATGGCTGGTGTAGCCATGAACAGGTTCGGCGATATTCTCAACGGAGTTAGTGATTAAATGGATTGTCCTGGTTGTAGTGTGGGCGTGAGAACACAGGTGGGTAAGGATTCTGTGGAGAAAAGTAAGGCATGATGGACTATCTGCAGTTTATTCCGTTATTTACAGCATTTTTTGTCGCATTGATTTTGTTGGTGGTGATGACGCCTCTGGCGCATCAGTTTGGTCTTGTTGATCAACCGTCATACAGAAAGCGCCACAATGGTATTGTGCCGCTAACCGGCGGCGTGGCTATTTTTGTTGCCGTGCTGGTGGCCAGTGTAATGACTGATGTGTGGATGAAGAACAATCCTCTGTTTTTCACAGCTTCGGCATTTATAGTATTGCTGGGTATGCTTGATGACCGTTTTGACCTGAGTGCCAAAGGGCGATTGGTTTGTCAGTTCGGTGTGGCGTCTATTATGGCGTGGAGTGCACAGAACTACATCACATCCCTGGGCGATATTTTTGGTTTTGGTTCCGTTTATCTGGGTTTGGCCGGTTATTTCTTTACTCTGATTTGTGTGGTGGGTGTGATAAACGCCATTAATATGATCGACGGTATCGATGGCCTTGCCGGCGGGATGAGTCTGGTTGTGCTGCTGAGTGTTGTCAGTTTGTTACTGTTGTCGGATAACGGTGCGGCCATCATGGAACCTCTGGTGATTATAGCTGCCATCGTACCGTTTCTGGCCTTTAACCTGAGTCTCAAAGGCTTCAAAGGCAACAAAATATTCATGGGCGATGCGGGGAGTATGTTTGTTGGTCTTACCATCGTATGGTTGTTGGTTGATCATACTCAGGGACCCGGCGCGTCTTTACGCCCGATTACCGGTGTTTGGTTAATAGGCCTGCCCCTGATGGACATGGCGGCCATTATGTTCAGACGTGCAAGAAAAGGTCAGTCTGTACTGAAACCCGATCGTAAACACCTCCACAACATCTTTATGCGCGCCGGGTTTAGTCCACGCCGCTCGTTAGTTGCTATCCTGCTGATGGGCGCCGGCTATTGTCTGATTGGTATTCTCGGAGAGGTGTATGAGGTGCCGGCTTTCATTATGTTCTGGGGATTCATGGCACTTCTGGTGATTTACAGCGCAGCGATTATGAATATCTGGAAACTCATTCGGGTTTTTCGTGCGGTAAAACGCCGCTTGCTGCCTGCATAAATTGCATCACGATGGTGCATATTTTTCAAAAAATCCGGTACACTTCGCGTTATTGTCGATAGCCGGATTTTACCTTGACCCCCAACTTTTCAATTAAACACAGCAACTACCGGGTGCATGAAATACCCGCTATAGTTGCTATGGCTGTGTACGAAAAGGATTGCTCGGACTGGGTCGACCAGGCAATTATCAGTATTCGTCAGCAAACCTACAGCGATTTTCTGTATGTTATTGTGATTGACGGCCATATTTCACCTGAATTGCTGGCCGTAATTATGCAACATGCTGATGACGACGAACGCCTGGTAATTATAGAAGGTAGCGCTAACAGAGGGTTAGCGACCTGCATGAACTTTGCTATCGACTGGTCGTTATCCTTAAAACCCCAGTACTTCTTCCGTATGGATGCCGACGATATTTCAGAACTTAATCGTCTGGAAAAGCAAATAACCTACCTGGCCAAGCACTCCCATGTTGCGATTCTCGGCACCGGCCTGATTGAAATTAACGAACAGAATATACAGGTTGGGGCACGGGTGATGCCACAAACAAACCGCCAGATAACCCGTCTGCTGCCGCGCCGCTGCACGATTAATCATCCTACCGTATGTATTCGCTACAAAGTGTTCAGCGACGGCTATCGTTATGATGACGCGCTGCAAAATACACAGGATTATTTCCTCTGGATTGAGCTCGCCGCGGCGGGCTATATTTTTTGTAATTTAAAAGATAAGTTACTGCGATTTCGACGGGTGAATGATTTTTACAAGCGTCGCGGGCTAATGAAGTCGCTCAATGAGTTCCGCGCCCGATTCAGGGCAATGCGCTGGCTGAAGCGCCTGACTCCCTACAACCTGCTGTACGCCTGTCTTGTATTAGGCCTGAGAATGATGCCGTCAGGTGTTGTCAAAATGGCTTACAAGCTCGATCGGCACATCCTTGAAAAAATAGTGAAGCATTGAAATTTTCGGCCATTATCATTCTTTTCTACCCGGAGCGTACCATATTGCTCAACAATATCAGTCTGCTGACGGCTAACGGCTGGCAGATTATTGTTGTTGATAATTCGCCCCAGAGCCACCAGCAATGGTTGGATGCTTCCGTTGAATACAGGCATTGCCCTGAAAACGCAGGCATTGCTCATGCGCAAAATATTGGTTTACGGTTGGCGCAGGAAAAGACCTGTGATTATGCCATGCTCCTGGACCAGGATAGCCACCTTTCCCGGCAGCTCCTGAACACAGTAAAAAAAAGAGTCGTTGATGCGCGGGCGCTGTATCCGAAGCTTGCAGCCTACGGCCCTTCCATTGTCAGTGAGTTCGACAATCAGGTCGTCAGGGCGAAGGTCCAGCGAGCGGTGCCAGATAATCAGGGGTTCCTGCATTGCAGGCAGATTATTGCTTCCGGAAAAGTGATCCCGCTTTCAGTGCTCAGGGACATTGGCATGATGGAAGATGAGTTATTTATAGATGGCGTGGATCATGAATGGTGTTGGCGGGCGAGCCAAAAAGGATATCGGATCGTTTGCGATACACAAGCCACTCTAAGACACCGCCAGGGTGAGTCACGCAAGCACATTCTGGGCGTGACTTTTAAGGTGGGCAGTCCGGTCAGGCTTTATTATCAATATCGCAATATTCTGATTTTACTGCGCAGACCTTACGTACCTATCTACTGGAAAATCAGAAATTGTGTAGCGCTGCCGATTCGGTGGTGGATCAACGGCTGGTGTCTGGAGCACTCAAAGCAACGCCGACACTACATGTGGCGTGGTTTTTTAGATGGTCTGCACAAGCGTGCTGGCCGTTACAAGGCTGACCAATAAGTTTTCTGTTGAGCCGGTAACGTCATGATGCTTTAATGTTTTAGCTTTATTATTAGAAATGCCTGTCAACACGGGCAACGCTGAGTTTAAGAAGGAAGGAAACAAGTGAAGGTAACAGTCTTTGGAATTGGCTATGTGGGTCTGGTACAGGCTGCTGTTTTAGCTGAAGTGGGCCACGACGTTGTTTGTGTGGATGTGGATCAGGCCAAGGTTGAAAACCTCAAAAAAGGCATGATCCCCATCTATGAACCGGGCTTAACCCCGTTAGTGACAAGTAATTACGAAGGCGGTCGGGTTGACTTTACTACGGATGCTCAGTTGGGTATCGAGCATGGAGAGCTGATTTTTATTGCCGTGGGCACACCGCCGGATGAAGATGGCTCCGCCGATCTGAAATATGTACTGGCAGTGGCAGAGACGGTTGCCACGCATATGCAAAATCATAAAATCATCATCAATAAGTCAACTGTGCCAGTCGGTACAGCGGACAGAGTTTCCGCCAAAGTTAACGAAACCCTGGCATCGTTGGGCAAATCAGTCACATTTGATGTGGTGTCAAACCCGGAATTTTTAAAAGAAGGGGCCGCGGTTAACGATTGCATGCGTCCTGATCGCATTATTATCGGCACGCAAAGCGAGAAAGCCGAGAAGAAACTGCGTGAGCTTTACGCGCCCTTTAATCGTAATCACGACAAAGTAATCGTGATGGATATTCGCTCTGCTGAACTGACCAAATACGCTGCAAACTGTATGCTGGCGACGAAGATCAGCTTTATGAATGAAATGGCAAATCTGGCAGAGCGTTTTGGTGCGGATATCGAGAATGTTCGTCGAGGAATTGGTTCAGACCCACGCATTGGTTACCAGTTTATCTATCCGGGATGTGGCTACGGTGGTTCATGTTTCCCCAAAGATGTGCAAGCGCTCATTCGTAGTGCAAATCAGGTAGGTTATCAGGCTAAAGTACTTGAATCCGTGGAAGCGGTTAACTACACCCAAAAAGAAAAGTTATTTGAATACATTTCCGGCCACTTCAACGGTGACCTGAAAGGTAAAACCATTGCATTGTGGGGGTTATCCTTCAAACCCAACACCGATGATATGCGTGAAGCCTCCAGTCGCGTATTAATGCAACTGTTGTGGGAGCAGGGCGTAACTGTTCAGGCTTACGACCCTGAAGCAATGGAAGAAACGCAGCGTATTTTTGGCAGTCGTTCCGATCTAAAATTAACCGGAACCAAAGAAGCGGCCCTGGATAATGCTGATTTCCTGGTTATTTGTACGGAGTGGCAGTCATTCCGCGCGCCGGATTTTGACCTCATCAAAGAAAAACTCAGCATTCCATTAATTTTTGATGGCCGAAATCTGTATGACCCGAAAACCATGTCGGAATACGGATTGCATTACTATGCCATTGGTCGAGGACTATCTATAAAAGGACATAAACTATGAGTCAGGTAAAAAAAGCGGTTATTCCTGTAGCCGGCCTAGGTACGCGTATGCTGCCAGCAACCAAGGCAATTCCCAAGGAAATGCTGCCGGTTGTCGATAAACCCCTAATACAGTACGTGGTTAACGAGTGTGTTCAGGCGGGTCTGAAAGAAATAATTCTGGTGACTCACGCCAGTAAAAACAGTATCGAGAACCATTTTGATACCTCTTTCGAACTGGAGACGACGCTGGAACAGCGGGTTAAACGTCAGTTACTGGAAGAAGTACAGGCTATCTGCCCTAAAGACGTAACGATTATGCATGTTCGTCAGGGTGCTGCTAAAGGTCTTGGACATGCCATTATGTGTGCTCATCCCATGGTCGGTGATGCACCGTTTGCCGTGGTTTTGCCAGACGTTATTATTGACGACTACGCCAGTAACCTCAAAAAGGACAATCTGGCGGATATGGTGGCACGTTTTAACACCAGTCGCGTAAGTCAGGTGATGGTAGAGCAGGTACCGCAAGAGAACATCTCTAAGTTTGGTATCGTTGATTTGGAAGGCGCGAGTATTAAGCCGGGTGAGTCTGCGAAGATTCATGACATGGTTGAGAAGCCGCCGCTTGAAGAAGCGCCGTCCGATCTGGCTGTGGTAGGTCGTTATGTGTTGTCACATGAAATCTGGCCGTTACTGGAGTACACTCCACCGGGCGCCGGTGGTGAGATCCAGTTAACCGATGCGATTACTTCATTAATGAAAGTAGAGCAGGTCGATGCTTACTACATGAAAGGCAAGAGCCACGATTGTGGCAGTAAGCTGGGTTACATGAAAGCGAACGTGGAATATGCTCTGCGCCATCCAGGCCTGGGCGAGGAATTCAAAGAATACCTGGCTTCACTAAACGGCTAAACGGTTTCTTTAACAAAAAGGCCACTTCATTGAAGTGGCCTTTTTGTTATTTGTAAACGATCTTCGCGGCTTTATTTAAGGTGCTTAACCAGCCCTTGTACCACTTTCACGCTACCTGCAACAATTTCACCTTTATACAAGGGATCGTTATTCCCGCTGAAGTCTGTAACCAGTCCTCCGGACTCTCGCACTAACAGCTCGCCCGCAGCAATATCCCAGGGTTTGATACCACGCTCCCAGTAACCATCATGCCGGCCGGCGGCCACATAGGCTAAGTCCAGCGCAGCACTGCCTGCACGACGAATGTCGCCGCAATCGTGAAAAATTTTGTTTAAGCGGATGGCGTAGTCGGCATATTGGGCTTTGTTTTTGAAAGGCAAACCGGTTGCCAGAACGGTTTCCGACAAATCACGGGCTTTACTGGCTCGGATTCGGTAGCCGTTTAACTGAGCCCCCTGACCACGGGAAGCGGTAAATAATTCACCCCGGATGGGATCAAAAACAACGCCCTGGTCGATACGGCCTTTATGAAGTAAGGCAATAGACACGGCAAAATGAGGAATGCCTTTAATAAAATTGGTGGTGCCATCAAGCGGATCAATAATCCACTGAAATTCAGTGCTTTCGCCTGCGGTTTCGCCACTCTCTTCACCTAAAAAGCTATGTTCGGGATACGACTGCTTAATTTTGTGAATAATTGCCATCTCGGCTTCTTTGTCGATTTGAGTAACATAATCATTCGCGCCCTTAACCTGCTTAACCAGGTCGTCACGATTCTCGAAACCACGGACAATAATAGAGCCAGCCACGCGCGCAGCGCGCACCGCAATGTTCAGCATCGGATGCATAACAAAACCACCAATTGTAAAAGATCAAAAAATAAACGCGGCGCAGTGTACCAGTTCCGCTTCACAATGCAATGCCACGCCCGACGAAATACGCAGCTAAGCGGTGAGAATGTGTAAGCGGTATGCTACACTCAGCGCCATTTACAGCCGTACTCATTCAAAACATGCTAGATAAAATCAGAATCGTATTAGTTAATACCTCACATACCGGTAACATAGGCTCTGCGGCCCGGGCGATGAAAACCATGGGTTTAAGTAACCTGTACCTTGTAGATCCCATCAGCCCGCCCGATGGTAAATCCAGCGCGCTGGCTGCGGGTGCCGGCGATGTATTAGCCAATGCCAAAACGGTGAGTAAACTCGAAGAAGCGGTGGCGGGGTGCGGTCTGGTCGTCGGAACCTCGGCTCGTTCAAGAACATTAAGCTGGCCCATGCTGGAACCTCGCAGTTGCGGCGAAAAGCTGATAAAAGAAGTGGAAAATTACCCGGTTGCACTGGTCTTCGGTCGTGAAAATAATGGCCTTACTAACGAAGAGTTACAGCAATGCCATTTTCATGTATGCATACCTGCAAATCCTGATTACAGTTCGTTAAATCTGGCTGCTGCAGTACAAACGCTGTGTTATGAAATTCGCATGGCGTACCTGAATAAAGACGCGATCCCGACAGAACAAACCGAGTACCCGTTAAACGATGACCTTGAGCGTTTTTACGTGCACCTGGAATCGACGTTAAAAAATGTCAGTTTTATCAATGAAAATCACCCAGGTATTGTAATGACCCGCCTGCGCCGCCTGTTTAATCGAGCCCGTCCTGAGTCTCAGGAACTGAATATCCTGCGCGGTATTCTGGCTTCAGTGGATAAATCAGCCGAGAAATAGCCATGTTCAGCCGAATTAAAGAAGATGTCAGAGCGGTTTTCCATCGTGACCCGGCGGCGCGTAACGCCTTTGAAGTGCTGACAAACTATCCGGGTTTACACGCGGTGTGGCTTCATCGGGTCAGCAATAAACTCTGGCGGCTTGAATTTAAATGGCTGGCACGTTCGTTGTCTACGTTCAGCCGCTGGCTGACGGGTATAGAAATCCATCCTGGAGCCACCATTGGCCGACGCTTTTTTATCGATCACGGTATGGGCGTGGTGATTGGCGAAACGGCAGAGATTGGAGATGATGTCACCCTTTACCATGGCGTTACTCTGGGTGGTACCACCTGGAATTCAGGCAAACGTCATCCGACGCTGGAAAATAACGTGGTTGTTGGCGCTGGCGCTAAGGTTTTGGGGCCAATTATTATCGGCGAAGGGGCAAAGATCGGGAGCAATTCTGTGGTCGTGAAAGACGCCCCGCCGGGTACCACGGTACTTGGTATTCCCGGTCACATATTGCAGCCGGCTAAAGACACCGACACCGGTAAAGAAAAGCGTAACGCTATTGCAAAGAAATATGGTTTCGACGCTTATGCAGTGGCTTCAGATAATCCTGACCCGGTGGCGAACGCCATGGGGATTATGGTAGAGCATATTCATGCTATGGATGGGCGGATCGAAGAGCTGTGCCAGGTCATTCAGGGTATGGGAGGAGAGGTATCAAAAGAGCGTCTGAGCGCGATGACCGCAGAGGACTTTGCCAGTACTGGTATCTCGCCGGTTGTGCCGAACCCGAAACAGACGAATCATGAAGAATTTGACCCGCAAATCTAAACGACGTTGTTGCTGAAGATTATCCGCCTAGCAGGAACAAGAGAATACCTGAGTAATGAGTAGGGTTTTATACTTGACCAATTTACTCAGGTATGGAACAATTTTACCATTGTTCACCATCCGTATCTGGTTATGAAACTGACTTCAAAAGGCCGCTACGCAGTAACGGCAATGTTAGATGTAGCACTCCATTCCAAGCAGGGGCCGGTATCACTGGCCGATATTTCTGCCAGACAAGAAATATCCCTGTCTTATTTAGAGCAGCTTTTTTCTCGATTACGCAGAGAAAGCCTGGTGCTCAGTGTTCGCGGGCCAGGTGGTGGCTATCAGTTGGGCCGTGAAGCTGAACTTATTGCCATAGGTGAAGTGATCCGCGCTGTGGATGAATCGGTAGATGCTACGCGCTGTCAGGGACAGGGCGATTGTCAGGCCGGTGAAAGATGCCTCACTCACAGTCTGTGGCAGGACCTTAGCGATCGCATTAGTCATTTTCTCGATGGGATCAGCCTCGGAGAACTGATGGCGAAGGGCGACGTGCAGGCAGTGGCTGGCCGTCAGGATAAGCATAAAATGCCGGTCGACGGTAAAATCCAGGTCAGCATACAGCTTTAAAGATATACCATGAACCGTACTCCCGTTTATTTAGATTATGCCTCAACTACACCGGTGGATCCGCACGTGGCAAAGCAAATGGCTGCCTGTCTGACACTGGAGGGGAATTTTGGTAATCCGGCCTCACGCTCACACCGTTTTGGCTGGGTGGCAGAAGAAGCCGTTGATGTGGCGCGCAATCAAATTGCCGAGCTGGTTAATAGCGATCCCCGTGAAATTGTCTTTACGTCGGGTGCCACCGAGTCTGACAACCTTGCCATTAAAGGCGTGGTAGAGGCCTCAGACAAACAGCATAAACATGTCATTACAGTGGCGACCGAGCACAAAGCCGTACTCGATACCGTAGCGTTTTTGGCACAGCAGGGGGTTAGCGTTACGCTGCTTCAGCCGGATACTGCTGGGTTAGTCTCAGTTGAGCAGGTGGCTGAAGCGATCACCGACCACACTGTGTTGGTATCTGTAATGCATGTGAATAATGAAACGGGCGTTATCCAGGATATCGCCGCTATCGGTGAGTTATGTCGCGAGCATCAGGTGTATTTTCATGTTGATGCGGCACAGAGTCTTGGCAAGTTACCAATCAACCTGGCCGAACTGGCCGTGGATTTAATGTCTTTCTCTGCGCACAAGTGTTACGGACCAAAGGGCATCGGCGCGCTATATGTTCGGCGCCGTCCCAAAGTGCATATCGCCGCGCAAATACACGGCGGAGGTCATGAGCGGGGTATGCGCTCGGGAACGCTGCCAACCCATCAGATAGTGGGTTTTGGTGAGGCCTGTGAGCTTGCCGGCCAATCCCTGAATGAAGAAGCTGCCAGATTACGCGGGTATACTGAATTATTATGGGAAGAGGTCAGTCGCCTCGATGATGTGCACCTTAACGGTCACCTCACCCATCGCGTGCCTGGCATTATCAACATCAGTTTTGGTGGTGTTGATGGCGAAAGTCTGGTGATGGGACTGCATGATATTGCAATCTCTACCGGTTCAGCCTGTACCTCGGCCAGCATGGAGCCTTCTTACGTCTTAACGGCGCTTGGTCGAAGTGCAGAACTGGCGCATGCGGGTCTGCGTTTCTCGGTCGGACGTTTTACTACTGAAGAAGACATCCGTTTTGCCGCAAAACGGGTAATACAAACCGTAGAAACATTGCGTCAGGTCAGACAGGCTGGTTAGCACTACCGCCTGTCAAAGCGTGTAATTCAGACCTAAGTCGGAGCCGCTAAGATTGCAGTTAAGCCAATATTCAGGCAAGATTGCGGCCCCCAGATTTCAGTGCACACAAAGCGCCACGTTAGCTGTGCCGGAGGCTGGCACAAGGTTGTAACGTCCCGGCTGAATAGTTGAGTGAAATACTCGGGTATTATATAATGTGGCACCCATGTCGTGATAAAGCGAAAGTACTAACCAGAGTTAGTGGCAGTAATTACCTGCCGACATCGCGACGAAATGTTTAATAACAGTGAGATGAGTCAATGAGCGAGCAAATCGAACAGGCGCTATCGAAACAATACGAGGCGGGTTTCTATTCAGAAATCGAGTCTGATACCTTCGAAAATGGTCTGGACGAATCCATTATCCGCCGTATATCTGCCATGAAAAATGAGCCGAAATGGATGCTCGAATGGCGGTTAAAAGCCTATCATTCTTGGCTGGAGATGGAAGAGCCGGACTGGGCTCACGTGGATTATCCAAAGGTTGATTATCAGGCCATTTCTTATTATTCGTCACCCAAGAGTATGAAGGACAAGCCTAAGTCACTGGATGAAGTTGATCCGGAACTACTCGATGTCTACAACAAGCTGGGCATTCCGCTGCACGAGCAGGAAATGCTCGCCGGTGTTGCAGTCGATGCGGTATTTGACTCTGTCTCGGTGGTGACCACTTTCCGCGAAAAACTGCATGAAGCGGGGGTTATTTTCTGCCCTATTTCTGAAGCCATTCAAAAATACCCGGAGCTGGTAAAGAAATACATTGGTTCCGTGGTGCCCCGTTCTGATAACTACTTTGCGGCATTAAACAGTGCCGTCTTTACGGATGGCTCTTTTGTGTACATTCCGAAGGGCGTGCGATGCCCGATGGAACTGTCGACCTACTTCCGGATTAACGAGCAAAACACCGGTCAGTTTGAACGTACCCTGATTATTGCCGATGAAGGCAGTCACGTCAGTTATCTGGAGGGCTGTACTGCCCCACAACGTGATGAAAATCAGTTGCATGCAGCAGTGGTTGAACTGGTTGCCATGGACAAAGCCAATATCAAGTACTCTACCGTTCAGAACTGGTACCCCGGTGACGAGAACGGCAAAGGCGGCATTTACAACTTTGTGACCAAGCGCGGTATTTGCCACAATGATGCCAAAATCAGCTGGACTCAGGTAGAGACTGGCTCGGCAGTCACCTGGAAATATCCAAGCTGTGTGCTGAAAGGGGATAACAGTGTTGGTGAGTTTTACTCTGTAGCGCTTACCCGGGGCCGTCAGCAGGCCGACACCGGCACCAAAATGATTCATTTGGGTAAAAATACCCGCTCGACCATTATTTCAAAAGGGATCTCGGCAGGTAAGAGTAATAATGCCTACCGCGGTCTGGTACAGATGGGGCCAAAGTCAGATGGCGCCCGTAATTTTACGCAGTGTGATTCGCTGCTAATTGGCGATCAGTGTGGTGCGCATACTTTCCCATATATCGAAAGTCGCAATCCGTCAGCCATTGTTGAACATGAAGCCACTACCTCCAAGGTGAGTGACGAACAATTATTCCTGGCTCAACAACGTGGCCTGGACGCTGAGAAAGCGGTGTCCATGATCGTTAATGGCTTCTGTAAAGAAGTCTTCAAAGAATTACCAATGGAATTTGCGGTAGAAGCCGGCAAGTTACTCGAAATTAGTTTAGAAGGTTCTGTGGGGTAAAGAATTTAATGTTATCTATCGATAATTTACACGCCAGTGTTGAAGATAAAACCATTATCAAAGGGCTGAATCTGGAAGTTAAGCCTGGTGAAGTTCATGCCATCATGGGGCCCAACGGCGCCGGAAAAAGTACGCTTGGCTATGTCCTGTCAGGCCGGGAAGGCTATGAAGTGAATGAAGGTGCCGTCAAGCTGAACGGTAAAGACCTGCTTGAGTTGGAAGTTGAAGAGCGCGCCCGTGAAGGCCTGTTTCTGGCGTTCCAGTATCCGGTAGAAATTCCCGGCGTCAGCAATATGGAATTCTTAAAAGAATCCGTAAATGCGCTGCGCGAACACCGTGGTGAAGAGCCGCTTACTGCTGCTGAGTTTTTAAAGAAAGCCAAAGCCGCCTGTAAGCAGGTAAACCTGCCGCTGGATTTCTTAAAGCGTGGAGTTAACGAAGGCTTCTCAGGTGGTGAGAAAAAGCGTAACGAAATCATGCAAATGATTCTGCTAGAACCATCACTGTGTATCCTGGACGAATCAGACTCAGGCCTCGACGTAGACGCCCTGCAAGTGGTTGCAGATGGCGTAAACAGTCAGCGTGACGGTCAGCGCAGTTTTATTGTGGTGACTCACTATCAACGCCTGCTCGACTACATCAAACCAGACTTTGTGCATATTCTGGCAGACGGCAAGATTGTCAAAAGCGGTGATGCGTCACTGGCGCTGGAAGTTGAAAAATCTGGTTATGCCTTTTTAGGCAAAGCCTATGAGGAGGCTGATGCATGAGCCAATGGCTGTCTGAAGTAATCGCCACGGCGCAAACACATCAGGACTGGCTGGCACCTCATCGTCAGGCGGCTCTGGCGGAACTGGAAAAAGTTCGCTGGCCGTTACGCAAAGTGGAAGACTGGCGTTTTACGCCGCTTATCCCGGTAGAAAAGCGCAGTGTGTTATTGGCTAAGCCTGAAAATAGCACATTCAGCGCGCCCAAAATTGGCGAGTTAAGCGCTATCGAATTAGTCTTCAGTGGCAATGAGCTACTCACCGATGTCAGTGCGCTGGCGCTGCCTGAAGGGTTGGAGATAGTGCGTTTCTCCACCGCTACTGCGCAACAGCAAACCGCTATTGAAAGCCTGTTATCAGACGTAAAACCTGCTAAGCACCTGTTTGGACAGGTTAACGACGCCTTGCTGGCGGATGGTTTATATATCCGTGTTGCAGCGGGTAAAACCATTGATACACCCATTCGTATTTCCCAGCTTGCCAGTAATGAAGGCGATCAGCACCTGCGTGTATTGATGCAGGTCGAAGCCGGCGCGCGAGCTACTGTGCTTGAAGACGGTTACGGTGATGCCAGCAGTGTTAATACCGCATTCAGTGAATATGTACTGGAGAGCGAAGCGCATCTTGAGCATTACCGGTTTGCCATGTTCACTCAGCAAGCGATGCATGTTGGCGGTTGCCATTTTAAGGTCGCCGAGAAGGCGCAGTTAAACAGCACGCTGATCGGCTATGGAAGCCAGTTATCACGCCTCGATGTAGATGTGATCTATACCGGCGAATTTGCCAACGCGAATATCAATGCCATCTATTTACTGGCCGAAGGCGAGCTGTTTGATCTGCATACAACTATTGAGCACGCTGTTCCTAACTGTACCACCGAGGAAAATGCCCGGGGTATCGTGGGTGATCGCGCCAAAGCGGTATTTAACGGCCGTATTCATATACATCGCGACGCTCAGAAAACGCTGGCGGAATTAAACAACCGCAATTTGTTACTGTCCCGTCGGGCGGTGATAAATACCAAGCCTGAGCTTGAAATCTACGCCGACGACGTCAAGTGCGCACATGGTGCTACCGTGGCAGAAATAGATGATACCGCGTTGTATTATCTGCTAACCCGCGGCATTAGTCGCAGTCAGGCGTTGATCATGCTTAACTTTGGTTTTATTCAGGAACTCATCAATCAGATCCCGAACGAAGACATAGCCGGCTGGTTACTTAACCAGTTACATGACCGTTTTGTGGGCATGGAGGTTAAATGAGTTTTGACGTAGCGGCAATCCGCAAAGAGTTTCCTATTCTATCGCAAACGGTAGATGGCAAGCCGTTAGTGTATCTGGATAATGGTGCCACCACGCAAAAGCCTCAGGTGGTGATTGATTCTCTGGTCAATTTTTATACCCAGTGTAATGCCAATGTACACCGCGGCGCCCACCAGTTGTCAGACGAAGCGACGCGCCGTTACGAAAAAGCCCGCGATCAGGTGGCTACCTTTATCAATGCGGCTCATCGCAACGAAGTGATTTGGACCAGCGGCACCACCGAAGGTATTAACCTGGTGGCGAAAGGCCTGGCCCAGCAACTGGAAGCGGGTGACGAGGTAGTGGTGACCGAAATGGAACACCACGCTAACCTGGTTACCTGGCAACAAGCCTGTTTACAGAGTGGCGCTACGCTGCGTGTCGCCCCGATTTTTGATAATGGTGAACTCGATCTCGACACCTTTAAAGCTTCACTTGGGCCGAACACCCGCATGGTGGCTTTTCCTCACGTATCCAATGCGTTAGGTACTGTTAATCCGGTAAAAGAACTGACTGCTATGGCCAAGGCCTATGGCGCTTTGGTGCTGGTAGACGGCGCTCAGGGTATCGCTCATGGCGACGTGGACGTGCAAGCGCTGGGCTGCGATTTTTATGCATTCTCAGGGCATAAGGTGTTTGGTCCAACCGGCATTGGCGTGCTGTGGGGCAAACAATCGGTACTGGAAGACTGGCCGGTGTGGTTAACCGGTGGTGAAATGATTGCCGATGTGACTTATCAGAGTGCCACCTGGGGAGCGTTACCCAACCGGCTTGAAGCCGGAACCCCCAACATTGCCGGCGCCATTGGCTTAGGCACAGCGCTGGACTGGTTTAGCAATCTTGATATTGCCGCCGTTCAGGCCCATGAAAAAGCATTAATCGATGCTGCAATGGCGCAGGCCGCGGATATTCAGGGCATGCGCTTAATCGGCACGGCGCCAAATAAGATTGGTATTTTAAGCTTCGTGATGGACAATGCGCACCCGGCCGATATTGGCTTTATTCTGGATCGCCAGGGCATCGCTATACGTACCGGTGATAACTGTGCACAACCACTGATGCATCGCCTTGGTATTAATGGTACTGCCCGTGCTTCTTTCTCGTTGTATAACACCCTGGAAGAAGTCTCGGCATTCTTTGCGGGCTTACGTAAAGCTCAAACTATGTTGGGCTAGGAGAGAAAACCATGTCAGTAGAAACTTTTGTACCCAGTAAAGACGTTGTCACATTCACCCCCGGTGCTATTAAGCACTTTGAAGGTAAACTGAAAAGCCAGCCAGGTAAAATCATTCGCTTATCAACCAAGGTAAGTGGCTGTACAGGGTACGCTTATGTGCTGGATTTTGCCGATGCATCGGTAGACGGTGACGAAGTACTCAGTGTGTCCGATAAGCTGACTGTCGCTATCGCCAAAGAGGCGGTTTCGCTACTGCAGAACACCGAAATTGACTATGTAATGGAAGGTGTTAACGGGGTAATTAAGTATTACAACCCTAACGTTGTCGATGAATGCGGTTGCGGCGAAAGCTTTAACGTCGGATAAGGTAATTTATGAAACAAAAAATGGTGGTGACTGAGCGTGAAGTGAAGTCGCGTAAAGTGCCTTCCGGCGAAACCGTTATCATTCCCGATGGCGAATTTGTCAATATCACCCAGGATTTAGGCGGCAACTATACGGTTACCTGGCATGGCAACATGCTGCGTATTGATGGCACCGATGCCGACGCCATTGGTCGTAAGCCACAAAGTCTCGATTTTACCGCGCCAGCAGACGGGAATATTGATCAACAGCAGGTCTGGGACGCGCTGGAAACCATCTACGATCCGGAAATTCCGATCAACCTGGTTTCTCTTGGTTTGATTTATAACGTCGACATCAACCAGCACGCGAAACAAGTTACCATCGACATGACTCTCACCGCACCAGGTTGCGGCATGGGGCCGGTGCTGGTTGGCGATGTGGAATACCGCGTGGGACTGGTGCCGTTCGTCGAGGACGTCAAAGTAGAGCTGGTGTTTGATCCTCCCTGGTCACGGGATAAAATGAGCGAAGAAGCCCAGCTTGAAGCCGGCCTGTTTTTTTAATTCGGGAATAAACAATGCAGTTACCATCTAGTCAGGAAATCGTTGAAGATCTGGAGTTCTTTGATGATTGGGAACAAAAGTACCAATACATCATTGATTTGGGCAAAGCTCTGCCGCGCCTTGATGATGCTCAGAAAACCCCGGAACGGTTAGTCAAAGGCTGTCAGAGCAGCGTGTGGCTGGTTACCTCAATGATGGATGATAAAATTCACTTTGAAGTCGACAGTGATGCCGTTATTGTTCACGGATTACTGGCACTTGTGATGGCAGCGTATAACGATAAAACTCCGGCTGAAATAACCGCCTTTGATATCGATGGGTACTTTGAAGCGCTGGACCTTGAGCGCCACATCACGCCAACCCGGGGCAATGGTTTACGCGCTATTGTAGGGAAAATACAGCATTTAGCCGCTCAGCACGGCGGATAATCTGCATTTATCAGCACCTTTGTTAAGATTTTTTGATAATTGTTTGCTACCCCCTAGGCACAGGCGTAAAGATTGCCTATAATTCGCGACCAAAATTTTACAATTAAACCCGGAGACAGAAAATGGCTCTTGAGCGCACGTTTTCAATTATTAAGCCTGATGCCGTTGCAAAGAACGTAATCGGTGCAATCTACAACCGCTTCGAATCTGCTGGTCTGCGCATCGTTGCTTCTAAAATGGTTCACATGAGCAAAGAACAAGCTGAAGGCTTCTATGCTGAACACAAAGAGCGTCCTTTCTTTGGCGCCCTGGTAGACTTCATGACGTCTGGCCCGGTAATGGTTCAGGTACTGGAAGGTGAAAACGCCGTAGTTAAAAACCGTGAAATCATGGGTGCGACTAACCCGGCTGAAGCGGCTGCCGGTACACTGCGCGCTGACTATGCAGTATCTATCGACGAAAATGCGGTTCACGGCTCAGATGCGCCAGAATCAGCAGCGCGTGAAATCGCGTATTTCTTCTCAGAAGAAGAAATCTGCCCACGCACTCGCTAAGCTCAGCCTGATGCAATACAAAAAGGGAGCTTCGGCTCCCTTTTCTGTCTGTGATCGATTTTCGTTTTCGTGATATTCTATACCCGTTCCACGCCACTAATTTGAAGAGTTGATAACGCTTTATGACCAAAACAAACCTACTTAATTTTAATCGGCAGGGATTGCGCGACTATTTCGCTGAAATCGGCGAGAAGCCATTCCGTGCCGATCAGGTCATGAAGTGGATTTACCAGCACGGTATCAGTGACTTTGAGCAGATGACCAATATCAACAAAAACCTGCGCGCTAAGTTAATCGAACAGTGTGAAGTCAGAGCGCCAGAAATTGCCTATCACCAGCAGGCTACCGACGGCACCATCAAGTTTGCTCTTAAGCTCGATGGCGGTCAGGAAGTGGAGACGGTGTGGATCCCGGAAGCCGACCGCGCTACCTTGTGCGTTTCTTCGCAGGTAGGGTGTGCGTTGGAATGCACCTTTTGCTCAACCGCCCAGCAAGGCTTTAACCGTAACCTCACCGTGGCTGAAATTATTGGCCAGGTATGGCGGGTCGCGACCACGTTAGGCTTGTCCAATGACACCTCAGCAAGACCGGTCACTAACGTGGTGATGATGGGCATGGGTGAGCCCTTGCTGAATCTGAAAAACGTGGTGCCGGCTATGGATATCATGCTGGATGATTATGGCTTTGGATTATCAAAACGCCGGGTTACGCTGAGCACTTCCGGTGTGGTGCCGGCCCTTGATATGTTGGGTGATCAAATCGATGTGGCGCTGGCTATTTCGTTACATGCGCCAAATGATGAGCTGCGTGATGAGATTGTACCGGTTAATAAAAAATACAACATCGAAGCCTTTCTGGCAGGCGTTCGCAGATATCTGGCTAAGTCGAAAGCGAATCAGGGCAAGGTAACGGTGGAATACGTTATGTTGAATCAGATTAATGACTCAACCGAGCATGCCCACCAGCTGGCTAAAGTGATGAAGAATACGCCGTGTAAAATTAACCTGATCCCGTTTAACCCATATCCGGGTTCGCCTTATACGTGCTCCAGCAACTCTCGTATCGATCGCTTTGCTAAAGTGCTTATGGAGTACGGTTATACGGTGATTGTACGTAAAACCCGTGGCGACGATATTGATGCCGCGTGTGGTCAGTTAGTGGGTGACGTAGTGGACCGAACGAAAAGAATGTTGAAAAAACAGATGAAGGGCGAGCCAATTTCGGTAAAAATGTCCCAATAACAATATATCGAAAAAACATAAGGTAAGCGCTGCCGATGAGAGTACTGATAGTTTTGAGTCTGATGATAGCCATGGCTGGCTGTGTCAGTGAAACCCAGCCCGGAGCCTTTAGTTCTGAATTTGATCAACAGGAAGCAGCCAAAACCCGTGTTTCCTTAGGATTAACTTACCTTAAAAACGGCAATTATTCACAAGCCAAGCAAAATTTGGATAAAGCGTTGTCTTTCGCACCGCGTCTCGCCGACACCCATTACGGGCTGGCCTATTACTATCAGGTAGTGGGCGAAACCGAACGCGCTGATGAGTCTTACCAAACTGCGATGAGCCTGGCGCCACGTGACGCTAACATAGCCAACAGCTACGGCGCCTTTTTATGCCAGGACGGGCGCTATGAAAAAGCCAAAACATTCTTTATGCAGGCTCTCAATGCCAAGCAGTATGCCAGCTCCGCAGAAACTTACGAGAACATGGCGCTTTGTGCACAGAGTCAGGGTGAGGGCGAAGATGCTATTGACTACCTAAACAGCGCCCTGAAGCACCAGCCGGGTCGAGCCAAAACCTTATTTATTCTTACCGAGATGTACGCAGCGACTGAACAATATGATTTGGCAGCTGAAACCTTGCGCCGCTATGAAAAGGTGGCAAGAGTCTCTGCTGACTCCTTGTGGATGGCTGTAGAGATTGCAAAAGGTCAGGGTGATTTACGTGCTGCCAATGGTTATGGTGATATGCTCCTGCGCATGTACCCGGACAGTTCTCTGGCCCGGTTATACATTGAGCGTCAAAAGACGGTGCCACAGCCAGTCATCAAGATAAAAAACAAGCCTCAGTCGCAACCTGCACCGGCACCCGAAAAAGTCCCGGAGCCTGTCGTTGAAGACGCGACAGTGTCTGAGCCAGCCGTTCCGCAAACTGAGCTCTCTGAGCCGACTCAATCACAAGCGCCTGAGCGCGGGCCGGTTATAGTGGCCGAAGAGCCTGAAGAACCAGCAGAAGAGCAGGTTGAACCGGCAGCTGAAGTTAGCCAGAATGCGCCGGTTGATAAAACCGACACCCGGTTTCATATCGTTCAGCCGAAAGAAAACCTCTATCGGTTGTCGCTCAAATATAATATTAAGCTGAACACACTGAAAGAGTGGAACGACCTGGACAAAAACGGGTCTATTAAGGTCGGCATGAAATTATGGCTGGTGCCGCCAGCAGAACAAACCAACTAACGCAGGTAACAAATGGACAAAGAGCAGCACATTGAAGCTGATGAGCAGCATGTGCCTGCCGCACCCAGTCCCGGTCAGGTATTGCGGGAAGCGCGGGAAGAGCAGGGCCTGACACAACAGGCAATCGCTGATAAGTTGTATTTAAAAGTCGGAATCATTGACGATCTCGAACAAAATCGTATTGATGATTCCACGTCTGTGACATTCTTTAAGGGGTATGTGCGTCTTTATGCAAAGAACCTGGGGCTTAACCCGGAAGAAGTATTAACCCTTTTCAATCAATATCACACTACTCCTAAACCGCCGGCTAAATTACAGAGTTTTTCCCGTCGTGTTGCCAAGCAGGCCCACGATGACCGCTGGATGATGGTGACTTACGGTATTGCGATCGTGCTGATTGCCGGTGTGGTGGTGTGGTGGTATCAACAACCTGCCAATGAAAGTACTGAGCAGCCGGCTACACCGCCAGGTACACAAAGTCAGCCCACTAATCAGTCCAGCACTCAGCCCATTACCGCAACCAGCCGGCCACAACCGGTGGCGCAACAAATGCAGGGGCAGGGTACCCCGCAAACAGCGATTACTGCTACTGAAACTGCTGCTGATATTACTGAACCCCTGCAGGACATGAATACTGAAGATGACACTGCAGCGGCCATTACGGCAACAGATGAGCCGGATGAACCAACCGTGCAGCCTGTCGAAGCCAGCGCGGAACAGGATGCCCTCAGTGATGGAGTTCCCGTTGAACTGGTGTTCAGTTTTAGCGCTGATTGTTGGGTCAATATTACCGATGCCAGTGGTGAAGCCATTGCCTATGGCATTAAAGCGTCTGGTTATGAAATGCAGGTAACAGGCATGCCGCCTTTTGAAGTGACCCTCGGTGCTCCCAATGTGGTGCAAATTAGTTATGACGGTGAGGCGGTAGACATGTCTGGATTCGATCCTACCCGCACCGCGAAGTTTTCGTTACCCAGGCAGGAACAATAATGTTTGCTGATAGTCCAATCCAACGCAGAAAATCAATTCGCATTAATGTAGGCAACGTGCCAATTGGTGATGGTGCGCCTATTGCCGTGCAATCAATGACCAACACGCCAACTACCGATGTGGCGGCCACTGTTGCACAGATAAATCGGATAGTCGCCGTCGGCGGTGAGATAGTGCGAGTGTCAGTGCCTACCATGGATGCTGCCGAAGCGTTTAAGCAAATTCGTGAGCAGGTGAGTGTGCCGCTGATTGCTGATATCCATTTTGATTATCGGATAGCACTTAAAGTAGCTGATTACGGCGTGGATTGCCTGCGTATCAACCCGGGTAACATCGGTAATATGGAACGGGTTAAGTCGGTAGTCGACTGTGCCAAAGACAAAAATATACCTATTCGTATTGGGGTAAACGGTGGTTCATTAGAACGCGACCTGCAGGAAAAATACGGCGAGCCAACGCCAGAAGCGCTGCTCGAGTCGGCTATGCGCCATGTGGATATTCTCGATAAGCTTAACTTTGATCAGTTCAAGGTGTCGGTAAAAGCCTCTGATGTGTTTTTAGCCGTTGGGGCGTACCGGTTGCTGGCCAAACAAATAGAGCAACCATTGCATCTGGGCATCACTGAAGCCGGCGGCCAGCGTGCAGGGGCGGTAAAGAGCGCAGTTGGGCTTGGCATGTTACTGGCCGAAGGGATAGGCGACACGCTGCGCGTGTCACTGGCTGCTGATCCGGTGGAAGAAATTAAAGTGGGCTTTGATATTCTAAAGTCGCTGCGGATCCGTTCCCGCGGCATAAACTTTATCGCCTGCCCGAGTTGTTCGCGACAAGAGTTCGATGTGATTGGCACAGTAAATGCCCTGGAACAGCGTCTTGAAGACATCTTAACGCCAATGGACGTCTCGATAATCGGCTGTGTGGTAAATGGCCCAGGTGAAGCGGAAGTGTCAGATTTGGGGTTAACCGGTGCTCGCAATATGAGCGGTTTTTATCTGGACGGTAAACGTCAGAAAGAACGTTTGGCTAACGACGAGTTAGTTGAACAGCTGGAAAAACGCATTCGGGCTAAAGCCGCGATGCTGGATTCTGCCAATGCGATTCCCGTGGTAGAAAAACCTTAACGCCGGGCTTCGGACCTGGCTGGCAAGAATGTTTGTGGTTAATCACTAAAGCCCCTATAATGCGGGGCTTTTAATTAGGCTGAGAGAGAACAGGTGGCAAAAACAATCCAGGCTATTCGAGGTATGAATGACTGCCTGCCGACGGAGTCGGGTAAATGGCAACAGGTCGAGGCAGGAATTCGGCAGGTTGTGGCCAGTTATGGCTATCAGGAAATCAGAACGCCAATCGTCGAAAGTACCGACCTGTTCAAGCGCTCTATTGGTGAAGTCACCGATATTGTCGAAAAAGAAATGTATACTTTTGCTGACCGCAACGGCGATAGCCTGACGCTGCGTCCGGAAGGAACAGCCAGTGCCGTGCGCGCCGGTAATGAACATGGCCTGATTTATAATCAGCAGCAACGCCTGTGGTATATGGGGCCGATGTTCCGTCATGAACGTCCACAAAAAGGCCGTTATCGCCAGTTTCATCAGTTTGGGGTAGAAACCTACGGGTTAGAAAGCGCCGACATTGATGCAGAAGTGATCCTGTTATCGGCTCGTTTATGGAAACTGTTCGGTATCAGTGACCATGTTACGTTACAAATTAATTCGCTCGGGTCAAATGAAGCCCGGCAGAATTATAAAGACGCGTTAGTCGCTTATCTTAAACAACACGAATCCGCCCTTGATGAAGATTCTTTGCGTCGCCTGGAATCTAATCCGCTGCGTGTACTGGACAGCAAAAATCCAGAGGTGCAAGCGTTAGTCACTGATGCGCCATCACTGCTCGATTATCTGGATGAAGATTCTAAAGCCCACTTCAGCTTGTTGTGTGAGTTGTTGGATAATGCCGGGGTAGCGTATGAAATCAACCCGCGACTGGTACGCGGTCTTGATTATTATAACCGCACGGTATTTGAATGGGTGACAGAAAGTCTCGGCGCTCAGGGTACGGTATGTGCTGGTGGCAGGTATGATGGCCTGGTTGAGCAACTCGGTGGCAAGCCCGCGCCAGGTGTTGGCTTTGCATTGGGTATGGAGCGCCTGGTTCTGCTGCTTGATACCCTCGAAAAAATTGCACAGAATCAGCCTGCGGCCGACATCTATGTGACTGCACTGGGTGATGATACCCGGGGCTACGCCAGCCAGGTAGCTGAGTCTTTACGCGATACTGACAATCAGTTTCGGGTAATGCTGCATTGCGGTGGCGGCAACCTGAAGAAACAACTAAAACGGGCAGACAAAGTAGGAGCCAGTGTTGCCTTATTGATTGGCTCAGAAGAAATGGAAGCCCGGCAAGTGACCCTCAAGCCACTGCGTGGCAACGGCGAACAAGTCAATGTAGCTCTTGATGAGCTGCCAGCAGCATTACATAACGTGTTATCTGTATAACCGTTAGCAAAATAAAGAGGTTTAAAGATGGAACAATTCGCTACAGAAGAACAACAGGTAGAAGCGATTAAGCGATTTTGGTCAGAGCATGGCACGTCTCTGATTGTGGGTGCGGTACTGGGACTGGCTGGCTTATTTGGCTGGCAGTATTACAGCGATTCGCAGATTGCTGCCAAAGAAAGCGCCTCTCAATCTTATCAGGCTGCACTTGAGTCGCTGGTTAACGAAGCGAACAATCAGCCCATTGATGCTGTTATCAGTGCTGAAAGTGGTGCCGGCTATGCCAACGTGGCGGGCCTGCTTGCTGCTAAACAGGCTGCCGATGATGGCGATCTGGAAAGTGCTGCCACTTATCTCAAAGGGGTTGCCTCCAATGCCGCTGACGAAAGTCTCAAGCAAGTTGCCAATGTGCGCCTGGCACGGGTTCAGTTAGCTCTGGAACAGTTCGATAACGCATTAGCGACAATTGAATCTGTGACTGATGAAGCGTTCACAGCGCAGGTTGAAGAAGTGAAAGGTGATATTTTTGCCGCGCAGGGGAACTTTGACAAGGCTCGCATAGCCTACTCCTCTGCCTTGGAGAAAAATATTAACAATCGATTACTGCAAATGAAGTTAGATAACCTTGCAGTTAGCGCAGGATAGTGAATGAATTTAAATACTCGAAACATCTCACAGCAATCAACTCTGTGTGGCCGTATGTTTAAACGGGTCGTTTTAACCGCAGCCATTATTGGTTTGTCTGGTTGTGCCACCGTGTCAGACTGGTTCGCTGATGAAGACGAAATCAAAATCCGTCGTATCGCGCCTATTGAAAACCAGATAAGTCCAAAAGAAGTCTGGAGCTATTCTATTGGTGATGGTGTCGATGAATATTTCTCGCGTCTGGTACCGGTCTTTGCCAATAACATGGTTTATGCCGCTGAACGTCATGGCGAAGTCGTGGCGCTAACACCGGATACCGGCGACGTAGTGTGGGAACGCAATTTTGCTATTTTCCCGGACGAATCGTTCTGGGATGACATAGCGCGGCTATGGCGCAGCGGTGCATCTGCTAAAGTCAGTGCCATTGCGGCAGGCTACAACATGGTGTTTGTGGCCACCGAAGACGGCATTATCCGTGCGCTGAACGAAGAGTCTGGTGAAACGCTGTGGGAAACAACGGTTCCAGGTGAGATCCTGGCTACGCCTGCTATGGACGAAGGTATTCTGGTACTGAATACCGGCGCCGGCGTGTTATTTGGCCTGGATGCCAAAACCGGTGAGCAGCTGTGGCGAAGTGAAACCGATGTGCCGCCGCTGAGTCTGCGTGGTATTTCAGCCCCAGTTGCTACTAATGGTGGCGCACTGGTGGGTACACCAACCGGTAAATTGCTGGTTAATATTCTGACCAGTGGTATTCCTGCCTGGGAAACCGCTATTACCGCTCCGGCGGGTGCAACAGAGCTCGAACGTATTATCGATGTTGACTCTGCGCCGGTAGTTTATGGCAATACGGTTTATATTGTGTCTTACGACGGCACTCTGGCTGCCGTTGAATTACGCAGTGGTCGTATTATGTGGAAGCGTGAATACGGTTCATACCGCGATTTAGCCGTGAGCGGAAATCGTATCTATGTCGTCGATACGCGTTCTATTGTATACGCTCTGGACCGTCGTAACGGTGTGGAAATCTGGTCTCAGAGTGGCTTAAAAGAGCGAAATCTGACTGCGCCATTGGTTATGGGTGAACAATTAGTGCTTGGCGACCGTTGGGGCCTGATGCACTGGTTAAATGCTGAAGACGGCAAACTGGTTGCCCGTTACGATTTGGGCGGTGATGATGAAGATGAAGCCATCTACGCTACCCCGGTTAAAGTTAACGATCTGGTAGTAACCATTACCCGTGATGGGGAAATTGCTGCCTTGTCAGCTCAGTAACCATGCTTATCCTGTAATTCTCAGGATATTCCGATATAATTTAACGGCCGCGCTATATGCGCGGCCGTTTGCTTGTTTATTATTTAAAGGAACACCAATATGTTGCCTGTTGTGGCGTTAGTTGGCCGGCCCAATGTGGGTAAGTCAACGCTGTTTAATCGTTTAACTCATACCCGTGATGCGCTGGTGGCCGATTTTCCGGGCCTGACTCGTGATCGCCAGTACGGCCGGGCCAGTTATGAGCAACGTCACTTCATCGTAGTTGATACCGGTGGTATTACCGGCGATGAGGAAGGTATTGATACCTTAATGGCCCAACAGTCTCTTCAGGCCATTGAAGAGGCCGATGTGGTGTTCTTTTTAGTCGATGCCCGGGCCGGTTTGCTACCTGCCGATCAACTGATTGCCGACCACCTGCGCAAAAGTGACAAAACTGTATTTTTGCTGGCTAATAAAGTGGATGGCATTAATGGCGACAGCGAAAGTGCAGAATTTTTCTCACTTGGTCTTGGTCATGTTCATCAGATAGCGGCTGCCCACGGTCGCGGTGTATCTCAGCTGATCCAGGATTCTCTGTTGCCGCTCGATGAGCAATTTCCGGAAATGCTGGTGACCAGGTCCAGCGAAGAAGACGAAGAACTCGATGCGGAAGATCAGCTGAAACACCTGCAAAGTTTGCCTATTAAACTGGCTATTGTCGGTAAACCTAACGTTGGTAAGTCAACACTTACTAACCGTATTCTGGGCGAAGACCGTGTAGTTGTGTTTGATATGCCAGGCACCACACGGGACAGTGTTTATATCCCCCTGCAACGGGATGAGCGGGACTACGTACTGATTGATACCGCGGGAGTTCGTAAACGCAAAAAAGTATCAGAAGCGGTTGAGAAATTTTCGATTGTTAAAACTTTAAAAGCTATCGAAGAAGCTAACGTGGTGTTGCTGGTAATTGACGCGCGGGAAGGTATTTCCGATCAGGACCTCAGCCTGCTGGGCTTTATTCTTAACTCAGGCCGTTCACTGGTGATAGCGGTGAATAAGTGGGATGGCCTGGATACCGATATCAAGGATGACATTAAGCGAGAACTGGATCGTCGCCTGGGCTTTATTGATTTTGCCCGGTTGCATTTCATTTCAGCTTTGCATGGCTCAGGCGTAGGAAATCTTTTTGAGTCTGTGCAGGAGGCCTATCGTAGCGCCACTAAGCGGATTAATACCTCTATGCTGACGCAGATAATGGAGCTGGCTCAGGAAGACCATCAGCCGCCGTTGGTGCGGGGACGCCGGATTAAAATGAAGTATGCCCACGCCGGAGGATACAACCCACCGGTTATCGTAGTGCACGGCAACCAGGTACAGGATTTACCCAGTTCTTATAAACGTTACCTGATGAATTATTTCAGAAAGGCGCTGGATGTCATGGGAACGCCTATCAAAATTGAATTCCGCGAAGGGGCTAACCCCTTTGAAGGGAAAAAGAATCAGTTAACGTTAGCCCAGCAACGTAAGCGTCGCCGGATGATGGATTACCACAAGAATAAGAAATAACCGAAACAACAGCCCTGCATAGCAGGGCTTTTTTATGGGGATTTGAACTACAGGGCTTTACGTAACTCTTTCATTAGCGCTGACTCAGCGGGTACAGAAAGTTGCGACAAAGCCTCTTTAACCAACGGATCGCCAATCCGTGATGGGAACGTTGTACTGAATTTGACAAACTTATCTTCTAACTGAAAGACATAAATGGTGGCATACAGAGCTTCGCCACTGTCTCCTTCGGCCGCAATTTCTGACATTACGCCCTGCATTGCGCTGCTGTCATGGCGGAATATTTTCTGGTGCTGTTTGATTTCCATTGCCATCGCGCGCTCCACGGCAATCTGTTTAGCTTGTTCTACCGCATCTTCCAGTTCGTGACTGACTCGCTGAGCCTGATCGCCTGTTAACGGGGCTAACACCGGATAAATGGCGATATCCATAATGGCTTCACTAAAAGAGGGGTGAAGGTACCTGGCCAGCACACCTTTAAACGGGTCCGGGTAAAGAAACTGGCGGGCTAACTGAAATTCACCCAGTAAGTCCGGCAGGGTCAGCGCGGTAGAATAATCACTCGCGCCCATGGTCTGATACAGGTAGGGGGTAGAAAAAATGTGTTGTTGCCTGGCATGCTCACTCCAGCGCAGGATGATTTGCTCAACATCCTCGTGCTCAACCTTGCTTTCATGCCAGTAGTGCACCAGGAAGCTGTCAAGGTGCACGCCGCGCCATTCTACCGCAAACTCGGTAAAGCTTTGCAGAGGTAAATCAGAAGATAACTGCTGTTGTCCTGTAGGGAAATCGGCTAGCTGATTGGCGATAAGCAATTCATAGTCATGGCGACTCACCGAAGGGCTTAGCTCGGCAAATAAGCTGAGTTTTTCAAGACCTTTCAGAAAGTCATTGGCGGGGATACCATCGTTTTTGCAGGGGCGCTTTGATAAGGCGGCGGTATTACATTGCTGCTCAACCTCGTCACTGATATAGGATGAGTAAACATTTACCGCCAAATCGAAAGGGGTTGCTTCAGGTGCACTCAACAATGGTTGCTTGGGTGGCTTGACCGCATTGGCAACGCAGCCGGTAGTCAGTACCAATACTGACCATACTAAAAATTGGCGAATAACTTTAATCAAACAACAATACTCATATGAAGTGCTTAACAATTCCCTGTAAAAACCGCGCTGGTGTTACCTTTACAGTGAGCTTTTTATAAGGTTGGTTTAGCTTTTATTGCTGTGACCACACTGACAATCTCACCGTCACTGACCCGGCTAATAATTTCATCCTTTTCTTTCACCGCGGTAATACTGGTAATAGCCTGATTGGCTTTTAATGTTGCTGAGTAACCGCGGGCCATCGTTGCCAGAGGACTAACTGACTGCAACAGGTGCGCCAGTGTACCAAGCTTCTGCTTGCGGGTCTCTAGTCGTTGCTGCATCGCCGCCCCCATCCGTTGATACAAATAGGCCTGCTGGGTTTTAATTTTATCGAGCCGAATGGCCGGATGCTGGCGCGCCAGTCGGCTGTCGAGCCGCTGCGCTGTGGTTTGCGCACGGTTTAACTGGTGCGTCAGTTGATTAGTCATTTTTTGTGTTAGCTGGTCTATCCGCTGACTTTGTTGTTGCAGCATCACCTCAGGATGTCTCGATTTCAGGCGCTGGTTTAACACCGTTAGCTGATGTGCGCTGCGTTGAACCGTGGTATGAAAGCTGCGTGTGAGTTGCTGTTGGAGTTGTCTTATTTGCACTTGCAGTTCCCGCTGATCCATAGACAGCAGTTCAGCTGCGGCCGATGGGGTAGGGGCTCGAAGATCGGCGACAAAGTCGGCAATAGTGACGTCCACTTCGTGACCTACCGCACTGACAAGCGGCAGGGGCGAGCGGGCGATTTCCCTGGCCAGTGATTCGTTGTTAAAGCACCAGAGGTCTTCCAACGAGCCACCGCCGCGAGTGAGCAGGAGCACGTCCACCTCGTTGCGTTGATTAGCCAGCCAGATATTTCGGGCTAACTGGGCAGCGGCCTGCTCGCCCTGCACCATAGAAGGGTAAACAATGACTTCTGTAGCCGGGCTTCGCCGTTTTAAAACACTCAATACGTCGTGCAAGGCGGCACCCTGGGCAGAGGTGATCACGCCAATCCGCTTTACGTGGGCCGGCAGCGCTTGCTTAGTAGCCGGGTCGAACAAACCTTCGGCTTGCAGCTTGTACTTTAACTGCTCAAAAGCCAGTTTTAACTGGCCTTCGCCCTCCGGCTCCATGCTTTCAACCACCAGTTGATAATCGCCCCGCGGTTCATAAATGCCGACGCTGGCTCGCACCAGTACTTTATCTCCCTCCCGCGGTGGATTGCGAACCACCCGGTTAGCGGAGCGAAACATAGCCGCTCTGACCTGAGCTTTATTATCCTTGAGGGTAAAATACCAGTGGCCGGAAGACGCCCGGGTGAAATTGGAAATTTCAGCACTTAACCACACCAGTCCGATTTCACTGGTTAAAATGTTACGCGCCAGGCGATTTAATGTTGTTACGCTGTGAACTTTTTGCCCCTCTGGGGCAGAGAAAACTGTCATTGAATGAAAAAACCTCAGCTTTAATGCAAATACAGTTTACCTGAAAGTGAAAAAACACTACAATTGCGCCGCAATTAAACCTCAATATACAGGTGTTTTTGCATGCTACGAATCGCTCAAGAAGCGCTAACCTTTGACGATGTTTTATTGGTTCCGGCGCATTCCACAGTGCTCCCGCACACAGCCAGTCTACAAACCCGTCTGACCCGCAAGGTAAATCTGAATATCCCTATGGTATCAGCTTCTATGGATACTGTAACGGAAGCGCGTTTGGCAATTGCATTAGCCCAGGAAGGCGGTATTGGTTTTGTTCACAAGAACATGACCCCAGAGGAGCAAGCCAAACATGTACGCGAAGTTAAAAAATACGAAAGCGGCGTGGTGTCCGACCCGGTTACAGTAAGTGCTACTGAAAACCTCGGCAACGTGCAGGCGTTGAGTAAAAAAATGGGGTATTCCGGATTCCCGGTTACCGACTCCGAAAATAACCTTATCGGCATTATTACCGGCCGCGATATGCGCTTTGAAAACCGGCTTGATTTATCGGTCGACAAAGTGATGACGCCCAAAGAGCGTCTGGTAACGGTAAAAGAAGGTGCCAGCTCGGAAGAAGTACTGGAGCTGATGCACGAACACCGCATCGAAAAGATTCTGGTGGTGGACGATAGCTTCAAGCTTACCGGCCTTATCACAGTAAAAGATTTCCAGAAGGCAGAAAGCAAGCCCAATGCCTGTAAAGACTCGCTGGGACGCTTACGCGTTGGCGCCGCGGTAGGTGTTGGTCCGGGTACTGATGAGCGCATCGCGCTATTGGTTGAAGCAGGTGTTGACGTATTACTTATCGATACCTCTCACGGCCACTCACAAGGTGTTATCGACCGCGTTAAGACGGTTCGCGAAACTTATCCTGAACTGCAAATCATTGCGGGTAACGTGGCGACTGCCGAAGGTGCTCTGGCGCTGGCTGATGCTGGTGCAGACGGTATTAAGGTAGGTATTGGTCCTGGCTCAATCTGTACCACCCGCATCGTAACCGGTTGTGGTGTACCGCAAATTACGGCTATTTCTGATGCGGTTGAAGCACTGAAAGACCGTGATATTCCGGTTATTGCCGATGGTGGTATCCGCTTCTCCGGTGATATTGCCAAGGCGCTGGTAGCCGGTGCAAGCTGCGTAATGGTTGGCTCTATGCTGGCCGGTACCGAGGAAGCGCCCGGTGAAGTAGAACTGTATCAGGGGCGTTACTACAAGTCTTACCGTGGAATGGGCTCGTTAGGGGCTATGAATCAGCGCAATGGTTCATCAGATCGTTACTTCCAGGAAAGCGACAACGCCGAAAAACTGGTACCGGAAGGTATTGAAGGTCGTGTCGCCTATAAAGGCCCAATCGCCACCATTATTCATCAGCAAATGGGCGGCCTGCGCTCTGCGATGGGCTTAACCGGTTGTGCTACCATTAACGAACTGAATACCAAACCACAGTTCGTACGGGTTACGTCTGCCGGAATGGGTGAATCACACGTTCACGATGTAAGCATTACTAAAGAAGCACCTAACTACCGTTTAGGTTAAACTTTACCAACACGAATCGATTGATTTATCAGGCTGGTTAATACCAGCCTGCTTGTTTTCTATTTTAAGGCAAACACCATGACACAAAACATCCATGATCATCGCATACTTATTCTGGATTTTGGCTCACAGTATACACAGCTTATTGCCCGCCGCGTGCGCGAGCTTGGCGTTTATTGCGAACTCTGGGCATGGGATGTCACCGAAGAGCAAATCAGGTCGTTTAATCCTCAGGGGATTATTCTTTCTGGTGGTCCCGAATCGGTTACCGAGGAAAACTCGCCCCGCGCACCAGAATATGTGTTTACCGCCGGTGTACCGGTACTGGGCGTTTGTTACGGCATGCAAACTATGGCTGAGCAGCTTGGCGGTAAAGTACAGGGCTCTGATAAGCGTGAATTTGGTTATGCTCAGGTAGAGGTAGTTAAACCTAATGATCTGTTAGCCAATATTGAGGATGCGATTAGCGCCGAAGGCAATGCGTTGCTGGATGTGTGGATGAGCCATGGTGACAAGGTTATTGCTATTCCGGATGGTTTTGAAACGGTTGCCCTTACGCCCTCGTGCCCTCATGCCGCTATGGTCAATAAAGAAAAGCAATTTTACGGTGTGCAATTCCACCCGGAAGTGACCCATACCCGTCAGGGCATGCGTTTATTATCGCACTTTGTAATGGATATCTGTGGCTGCGAAAAGCTTTGGACCCCGGATGCCATTATCGAAGATGCCATTGCCCGCATTAAAGCAAAAGTGGGTGACGATGAAGTGATTCTTGGCTTGTCAGGGGGAGTTGACTCCTCGGTAGTGGCCATGCTCATCCATCGCGCTATTGGTGATAAGCTGACCTGCGTATTTGTTGATAACGGTTTACTTCGTTTGAATGAAGGCCAGCAGGTCATGGACATGTTTGGCGATCATTTTGGACTCAACATTATTAAAGTTGATGGCGAAGAGCGCTTCCTGGCTAAGCTTGATGGGATAGAAGATCCCGAACTTAAGCGTAAAGCCATTGGTAACGAATTTGTCGCGGTGTTTGATGAAGAAGCCAGCAAACTGTTTAACGCCAAATGGTTAGCACAGGGCACTATTTATCCGGATGTTATTGAGTCAGCCGGCTCTGCTACCGGTAAAGCGCACGTAATCAAGTCGCATCATAATGTCGGTGGTTTGCCGGAAGACATGAAACTGGGTCTGGTTGAGCCACTGCGTGAACTGTTTAAAGATGAAGTGCGTAAAATTGGTTTAGAGTTGGGTCTGCCATACGACATGCTGTATCGCCATCCATTCCCGGGACCGGGTTTGGGCGTACGTGTACTGGGCGAAATCAAAAAAGAATACTGCGATTTGCTGCGCCGCGCCGATGCCATTTTTATTGAAGAACTGCATAACGCAGAGCTTTACCACAAAGTAAGTCAGGCCTTTACCGTATTCCTGCCGGTTAAATCGGTTGGCGTAATGGGAGATGCCCGTAAGTATGATTGGGTTGTATCGCTGCGCGCGGTAGAAACCATCGACTTTATGACTGCGCACTGGGCGCACCTGCCATATGACTTCCTGGGTAAAGTGTCTAACCGCATCATCAACGAAATCGATGGTATTTCCCGTGTGGTTTACGATATTTCAGGTAAGCCTCCGGCCACCATTGAATGGGAATAAGTCTGGCGGAGTAAGATATTTCGTTATACCTATTCTTCAGTAGTTACCGGGAAATTACTGAATCCAGAAAGCCTTGCGATGCAAGGCTTTCTGCTTTTTTGAGTATTTTTTTGCACAATCAATCCTGCCTGTATAACCGAACGCCACGAAATTTCTCATATCCTATGTGGTTTTTTGTCTGATTATTGATCCATGTTGTTTTTTTTCCGGTGGCGGTTTATCAGCACCGCTTTCGCTATATGAAAAGACACGTTTTGTGCTAATACTAGAGTGTGTTGTTAGGTAAAAATAAATGGGCGTTTTTATATTAGTCAACTTATTGATTTAATTTAATTTGTAACTTAGTTAACTACTTTTAAACTGAATTCATTACTTTGAGGCTACTGTAAAGGCAATACAAAGGTATGGAAAAGTAAGTGGTTCCTAATGTGATAACGCTCTAATTTGTTCTAAGTTAAAGTCTATAATCCATGGATGATATTCAATGAAAACGCTATCACTTTGTATTTCTCGTTCTGCTGCTACCGGGGTTTGCCTTACGCTACTTTCCGGTTGTTTATATGATAAAAACAGTCAGGTTGATACTTCAGTAACGCCATCGGCAGAAGATGAATTGAGGCAGACTACTGAAGCCAGTCATTCAGATGGACTGACTGCCTATACACTGCCTGAGAGAGACGATTTTGACAAAATCCCTCAGGATCTGAACTGCTAACGACAGCGCTCTTTTGACCAGGGCATAGATCACTACTTTAGTAGCGATAAATGTTAGCTTTTGTATGATTTATGCCCAGGCTTTCACACAACTGTCATATTATCGCGATGTAATTGTGCTCCTTTCACACGGAGGGTGAATTCATGGTTTTTAACAAGCGCTTTCCGGAGACTTAAATGATACGATTTACGAGTATCAATCGTCTGATAATGACCCCCGTTCTGGCTATTATTGCCGTTCTTGTCCTGCTTAATGCGGGCTCTCTCACTATTGCTTTTTCGCTAATGAATGACATTGAGCAGGTTGAGCAAACCAATGTTGTGCATGAACGCTTAGTCTCAGAAGCATTAACCGAATTTAAGACCCAGGTCCAGGAATGGAAAAATGTTCTGTTGCGTGGAGCTTCTGATAAAGACAGAGAGAAATACTGGTCACGCTTTCAGTCGCGGGAAGCGGATGTGCAGTCCTCACTGCGCAAGCTGGTGGCCGGGGCTGAGCTGAATGCTGATTCATTGGGGTTGATAGAACAATTTTTAAGGGCCCATCAGCAAATGGGGAAAAAGTACCGGGAAGGGTTTCAGGCGTTTGTTGCCGCTGGCTACAATCCGCATACCGGCGATACGTTTGTCCGGGGTATCGACCGCGAGCCAGCTGATTTATTGCAGCAGGCGACCGATCGAATTGCACTGGCAACTCAGCAAGCAAAGCAGCGTGTAACGGCTGAAACCAGTCAGCGCCTTTGGCTCATTATGGGACTGTCAGTCGTATTGAGCGGACTGTGTATATTTTATTTAATTACCAACCTGCGTCGCAATATCGTAAAACCTACCCGCGAAATAGCCACCTGTTTGCAAAAAATGGAGCAGAAAGATTACGACTATCGGCTTGAATATCGTAGCGACCATGAGTTGGGGCAAGTGGCCAGCGCCACGCGCCACTTGCAGAAAAAGCTGCAGGATACCGTGACGATATTGTCTGATGCGCAGTATCAAATTCGTCAGTCCCATGACATCCTCGAAGATGTCAGTAGCGCCATCGCGAAAGGCGCTAGCGATCAGCACACCTCTTCAGATTCACTGGCGCAGGCGAATGAGAAGCTGGATGAAATTGTCAAAGGGCTGGTGACGATCACCAGTCAGGTGTCAGTGGCATCGGGTCATTCCCAGCAGCAGGTCCAGGAGTGCTACACCACCTTTGACAGTGCCAATAAAGGTTTTGCTGAGCTGGCCAGAACCGTTTCTTCAGCCAGTCAGATTGTGAATGAGTTACAGGCCCGCAGCGCCAGTATTCTCACCGTGGTGAACGTCATTAATGAAATTGCCGATCAGACCAACCTGTTGGCACTTAATGCAGCCATCGAGGCGGCCCGGGCTGGCGAGCATGGCCGAGGCTTCGCCGTAGTGGCCGATGAAGTGCGGGCACTGGCGGCAAAAACCCAACAATCTACCCAACAAATTAATGCCATTTTAAGTGCCTTTGAGGCTGATGCGTCTAAAGCCGTCACGGCTATGGCCAGCGGTCAGCAACATGCTGATGTCAACGCGAAAAGTGCCCAGCAGGCGCTGGCTTTGCTCAATGAGCTGGTACGTTACATAGACGAAACGCAAAGTGTCGTCGGTGCGCTGGAGGAAGCGGCAAACGATCAAAGCAGTATTCAGCATCAGCTCGATGGTGTTATTGCAAAAGTGATGAGATCAGCTGAAGACTATAAGCGTCTGTCGCAAAGCAACCATATTTCAGAAGCGATTAACATGATGTCAAAAAATGTGATGTCTGTGGTTTCTGCATTGAGCCGATAACCGCTCAATGCAGTACAATACCAAATTCGTGTAACAGCAATTGGTAACATTGATATTTTGCAGCATTTGGTTTTTCACCCGATTTACAGTCAGCTCGAATTGCCGGTCCGGCATCGGTTCCCCATCGAAAAATACCAGGGGATCCATGATGCCCTGTGCGCGGGCGGCGTAGCAGAGTCGTCGTTTATTACGCCAACACCGGTGGCCAGGGAAACACTGACCGCCTGCTACGATGCCAGTTATGTTGATGCACTGATTGGTGGCACATTAGATACCAAGGCAATGCGCCGCATTGGTTTTCCCTGGTCTGAACAGCTCATTAAACGCAGCCTCACCGCAGTAGGGGGGACCCTCAAAACCGCTGAACTGGCGTTGCAACATGGATTGGCGCTTAACCTTACCGGCGGTTATCATCACGCTGGGGCAGATTGGGGCTCAGGTTTTTGTTTATTTAATGATTTGTATCTCGCCGCCCGGCAGATGCTCACCACCCCCGGCATAGATTCGGTGCTCATTATTGATTTAGATGTGCACCAGGGCGATGGGACCGCGTTACTTGCGCAGGATGATACCTCGGTGATCACTTTATCATTGCATGGCGAAAAGAACTTTCCCCACCGTAAGCAGCAGTCAGATATGGATTTTCCGTTGCCCAAAGGGATGACGGATGAACCTTACCTGGCCACGCTGGATGAGGCGCTGAGTGTGGCGGAACGCCTTTATGCACCCGACGCCGTAATTTATGACGCCGGTGTGGATGTGCATGAAAACGATGATTTAGGACTGTTAAATATCAGTACCCCAGGTGTTTATCAGCGTGACTGTATGGTGTTTGAATGGTGTCGGCGGCATAACCTGCCCGTGGCTTGTGTTATTGGCGGCGGCTATCAGCGGGATATCAATGCGTTGGTCGACGTGCATCTGCAGATGTACCGGGCGGCAGGGGTTATTCCGTAGCGCTAAAATGCCGCCAGTTGAAAGCCCAGACCAATTCGGTTTTGACGGCGATCATAATCAATCAGGCTATCACCATAGCCATTAAAATACTGCAGTACCACTTCATAACGGGGAGACACCGGGTAACTGACTGACAGCTCCAGGCTACCGCGGTTATTATCAAATTCAAGGTTATTGCGTAGGCGGGCAAATAAACCAAAGCCCTTAATTCGAGTGCCGTAACCAAGCTCGATGCGTCCGTAGTAATGGTTTATTCTGGGATTATCATCACCCGCCGGATCGTCAGGTGACTGTTTCTCATCCTCAGGAATGCGATACCAGGTGCGCAAATAGTAAATGTCGTCAGCGTCGCTGAATAAACTGGTCACCATGATCCGGTTCCAGCTCCGGGAGCGGAGTTCACTCTGACCGTTAGACATATGGTTAAAGCCCAGCTGTAGAGCATTAAAATCGATACCAAGGAGCTTTATATCGGTGTTCCACTGGTAGAAAATTTCCGGTTCGTAATTGGTTTCACGAAATGGCTTTGACACTTCGCTGTTATACAACTGCCAGAATGATGTGAGCGTAAAACCGAAATAAACGCCTTCGACCGAATCCGGCTGGGTGTATAGCGGCAGTTTTACACTTACCTGAAACTTAGCTTCTTTGCTGTCGACGTTATCTTCGGTCAGTCCGGCGTTGCCCAGCGCATTGGGGTTATCCACATAAGTGAACGGCAGAAAATAGTTGCGTTTGTACTGGGTAATCGCAAAGGCATTATTTAACAGGTTTTTATCGGCTTCGAAGCGCTTTTTTAACAGGCTTGGCCGGGCAATCAGTCCGCTTTGCTGCTCCTGAGCTGCCACTTCGCTTTGTTGCTCGTTATCGTCGCAATAGCCGAATACTGAAGTTGTCAGCAGCACCAGACCAAGAGCGAAGCGATTAAGGCTCAGCGGTAAAATCAATGGTGAGTCCTTCATGGGCTGCAATCAACTGCAATGGCGATTCTGCAATGGTGATGTACTGGTTGCCGTGGTCAATAATGTCGTCGATGTCTTTGTCAGTTCGGCTCGGATCATGACTGTAGAGTGCCAGTCGTTTGGCATTGCATGCCATGGCCAGTTTCACCGCTTCTTCGGCTACGGAGTGTCCCCAGCCGCTTTTGGCGGGCATGTCAGATAACATGTACTGAGCATCATGGATAATTAAATCTGCGTTTCTGGCAAAATCAACAAAAGTTAGAAAGTCGGTTTCTTTTTTGTAGGGAGGATAGAGCTCATTGTCAGTAATGTAGGCGACTTTAAAACCGTTTTCGGTAATTGAATAGGCGCTTCCCTTACCGGGATGGTTCATCGGTAAACGCGCTACGGTAGCCCCATTGAGTTGCCAGCTATCCACCTCATCCGGTTGGGGGGTGATGCTTATTTTTGAACGCAATGCCGAGAATGGCACTGGAAAAACAGAGCCCTGCATTTGTTTTATAATGGCATCATTTTCTGGCAGGGTAGTCTGGCCGGGGGTAATCAATATTTCACGGTCTGGCTGATAGATAGGGGTGAAAAAAGGAAACCCCTGAATGTGATCCCAGTGATTATGGGTCAGCAGGATATGGATAGGGGTTTGCTTTTTGACCAGCTTGTCGCCAAGTAGTCGAATACCGGTGCCGGCATCCAACGATATGTCGGTGCCGTCACTTAACTCGATATGCACGCACGCAGTATTGCCCCCATAGCGCACGTATTCGGCGCCCGGTGTTGGAATAGAACCTCTTACACCATAAAAGGTTAACTGCATGCTGACTCCTTACCTAACGGGATCCGCCGGATGGCATCCCCTCGTTATACTACAATCCGCTGATAAATGCGGACACTTCCGTTAATTGTAATAGAGATTTTTCACCGCTGCGACGATTTTTATACTCAACTAACTGTTCGTCGAGGTTGCGTTCGCCAACTACGATACTGTGCGGAATACCGACCAGTTCCATATCTTTAAACATAACACCCGGACGTTCCTTACGATCGTCAAACAAGACTTCCACACCCGCGGCGGTCAGTTCTGCATACAGTGCTTCGGCAGCTTCCATAATACGTTGTGACTTGTGCATGTTCATGGGGATGAGGGCTACTTTAAACGGTGCGATAGGGTCAGGCCAAATAATACCGTGCTCATCATGATTTTGCTCAATCGCAGCAGCTACCACGCGTGATACACCAATACCGTAACAGCCCATGCTGAGGATTTCATGCTTGCCATTTTCATTCAGCACGCCGCAGTTCATCGCCTCAGAATATTTATCGCCCAGTTGGAAAATATGACCGACTTCAATACCACGTTTAATTTCAATGGTGCCGTTACCACAAGGTGACGGGTCACCCGCTTCAATGTTGCGCAGGTCAGCAGGCGTTAGTTTCGCAGCGCTGGCATCGTCTTTTAATGCCGCCGCTACGACGTAATCGGCAAAAACCGGTACCGTGACACTGGCCAGGTCGATTTCACCACCACTCGCGCCCAGCACACTTTTTACTGTTTCATCATTCGCGGTAATCAGTGGCACAGCAACGCCACTGAGTTTCTCGGCTTTGATGTCGTTTAAGGTATGGCTGGCAGACAGCACCAGCAGTACCCAGTTATTGGCATCGGCTTCACCGTCTTCGTCGGCCGCCTGTACCAGCACATATTGCAAGCCATCAACACTGGCACTTGGTACCTGCTGAGTTTGGGCCAGCTCAACGTTGGCGGCATAGTCTGAACCGTTAGAGAAGGCGATGTTGTCTTCACCAGACTCTGCCAGCACATGGAATTCGTGCGACACACTGCCACCAATCGAACCTGTATCAGCCATGACCGGACGATAATCGAGCTGCATGCGTTCAAAAATTTTGCAGTAGGCGCCGTACATGGCGTCGTAAGTATTCTGCAATGATTCCTGAGTAATGTGGAAAGAGTAGGCATCTTTCATGGTGAACTCACGGCCGCGCATAATACCAAAGCGGGGACGCACTTCATCACGGAATTTGGTTTGGATCTGGTACAGGTTCAACGGCAGCTGTTTATAACTGCTAATTTCGTTACGTACCAAGGCGGTAATGACTTCCTCGTGGGTTGGGCCTAACACGAAGTCCCGCTGATGTCGGTCTTTAATGCGCAGTAATTCAGGGCCATACTCTTCCCAACGGCCAGTTTCCTGCCAGAGATCCGCAGGTTGTACTACTGGCATTAACACTTCAACCGCCCCGGCTTTGTTCATTTCTTCGCGAACAATATTGGCGACTTTATTCAGCACTCGTAACCCGGTTGGCAGCCAGGTGTAAAGCCCCGCTGCAAGTTTACGAATGAGACCGGCCCGAAGCATAAGCTGATGGCTAATTACCTCAGCGTCAGCAGGGGTTTCTTTTTGTGTTGCTAATAAATACTGACTAGTGCGCATTGATGGCATATATCCGTTGGATGATTACAAAACCCGCGTATTCTAGCAGTGTTAGGGGCGCTAAAATAGCCCTAAGAGACTTGTTGTAGTGATGTAACCAGTACTTTGCCATCCACAACGCGCCACTGTATATCCCGGTCGTAAAAAATCACCTGATAAGTCTTAGGATCGGTGTCCTGGGATTGCCGGTAGGCCGGGCGGGGATCCTGACCGAGGCACTGCACGAGCAATGCCTTCAGGTCCTTGTGGGGCTGGGCCTGTAGCTGAGCAATGGCTTGCTCAGTAAACTGTACTTCTCGGGCTGGCAGGGGATGTTCGTTCAGCAATTGTGCTTCGGCTTCCCCGCGGCTGTCGCTGTAAGGCAAATAAGGTTTGATATCGATTATGGGTGTGCCATCAAGTAAATCGATGCCGCCAACATGCAACCTTAACTGACCGCCAACCAGCTCTGTGCCAAGATTTTTGACTACTGACATACCTATGCCGTTGGGCCTGAAGGTGCTGCGAGAAGCGAAAACACCTATGCGACTGTTGCCGCCTAAGCGGGGAGCCCTTACCGTAGGAGTCCAACCCTGTTCGAGGTTTTCATGGAATAAAAACAGCAGCCAGAGATGGGAGTAGGTCTCGATGCCGCGCAAGCAATTTACATCGTCGAATGGTGGCAGAAAGCCAACGCTGCCGCGAGCATCGGCCAGAGCTGGCTGACGGGGAATGGCAAATTTTTGTTTAAAGGGCGAGGAAATCTTACCGATGGGAGTCACCCCAAAAGCCGCAGGCTCAGACATAAATTGCAACACTTTTGTAGTTGGACTGAAACAAAGTTCAAACATTTATCCGCTATATTAGCGCCGCTATCAAATTACTGGTAGTCCCTGGAACACTTTTGAGCCCGTCTTGGTACGGGCTTTTTTTTACCCCGTTCGCAGATAAGTCTCCAATTTGCCGATTTTTTACATGATTGAAAATCCTGCGTATGCCAATATATATAGCCGTGGTATAAATCAACCACACACCCTGTGCTTTTGCCGTATTTAAAGACGCTCAGCAAAGGCGCTGATAAACAGTAGATCGTAAATAGGATGGCTATGATCTCGGTAAAAAATTTGTCTAAATTTTACGACCATTTTAAAGCAGTCGATAACCTGTCATTTGACATTGCACCAGGCAACATTGTGGGGTTTCTGGGCCCTAATGGTGCCGGCAAGTCCACCACAATGAAAATGCTGACCGGATTTCTGCCTCCCAGCGAAGGCGAAATTTACATTAAGGAACGGTCAATCGACAGTAACGCCAAAGCCATTCAGCGCGATATTGGCTACCTGCCAGAAGGCGCACCGGCTTATGGCGATATGACTGTCTGGCAGTTCTTACACTTTATCGCCGATGTCAGAAGGCTGAAAGGCGAATACCGTAAAGAGCGCCTTTACGATGTGATACATCGTGTGGAGTTAAGTGAAGTGCTGAACCGGCCCATTGACAACTTATCTAAAGGTTTTAAGCGCCGTGTAGGCCTGGCTCAGGCGATACTGCATGACCCGGATATTTTAATTCTGGATGAGCCCACCGACGGACTGGACCCGAATCAAAAGCATCATGTCCGACAGCTGATTGAAGATTTGTCGCGGGAAAAAATTGTAATCATCTCAACCCACATTCTTGAGGAAGTGGCGGCCGTGTGTAACCGGGTTATGATTATTGCCGATGGCCAATTACGCTTTGATGATACTCCGGAAGTGCTGCGGCACCGCTCCCGTTTTTGCAATGCCGTTAGTCTGCGGCTTAGCTATGCAGCGGATATTTCCGGACTCGCTGAACTTGATGGTGTTGAAGAAATGGAAATCGATCGCAAAACCGGTTTGGTCACCTTGTTTCCGGAGCCGGGTAAACATATTTTTCACGCCATTAATGAATATGTCACCCAGCGACGCTTACCGGTGGATACACTGACTCTGGAAACCGGCCGCCTGGATGAGGTGTTTCGGGAAATTACCACCGCGGAGGTGGCCAATGGGTAACATCTGGATTGTAACAAAAAGGGAATTCGCGAGCTTTTTTGCTACACCGGTGGCGTACGTATTTATTGCGATCTTTTTAATGCTATCGGGCATCTTTACTTTTTTTATCGGTAATTTGTATGAAAGAGGGCAGGCAGACCTGATCCCGTTTTTTAACTTTCACCCCTGGCTGTACTTATTTTTAGTGCCGGCGATTGCCATGCGAAGCTGGGCCGAAGAACGCAAGTCCGGCTCAATCGAACTACTGATGACCCTGCCAATCAGCGCAGCTGAGGCTGTAGTGGGCAAGTTTGTCGCCGCCTGGCTGGTGCTTGGACTGGCGTTAGGGCTTACATTTCCGCTATGGCTGAGCGTTGATTTTCTTGGCCAGCCTGACCACGGCATTATTGTAGCGGCCTATATAGGTAGCTGGCTCATGGCCGGTGCATTTCTGGCTATCAGCACCTGTATGTCCGCTTTCACCCGCAACCAGGTGGTTGCCTTTATTCTGGCGGTAGTGGTGTGTTTCCTGTTTGTGGTATCAGGCAGCAGTATTGTGCTGGACGCGTTTCAGCCATGGGCAGGCAACCTGATCCTGGATACTGTCGCCAGTTTTAGTTTCCTCAGTCATTTTGAGGCCATGGCCAAAGGCGTGCTGGCACTCAATGACGTGGGATATTTCTTCATTATCATGCTGGTCTGGCTGTACGCCAGCCTGATAGTTATTGAACAGAAAAAGGCCGATTAACCATGCAAAAATTAATCGCTTTTTTAACCTTATTATTACTCGCAGTGCTGTGTTTAGGGCTGGTGGTTATTAACAATGAACTGCTGGGTAACTATCGTATTGATTTAACCGAGGACCAGGTTTACTCACTGTCTGAAGGCAGCCAACGGGTATTAAACGACATTGATGAGCCTGTAGTGCTGAATTTCTACTTCTCAGATACGGCTTCTAAGGGCATGACATCGTTACGAAACTATGCCAACCGGGTACAGAGTTTACTGGAAGAGTATGAGTCGCGCGCAAACGGCAAAATCACGCTGAATGTTATTGATCCTGAGCCGTTCTCAGAAGCTGAAGACCGCGCTAACCAGTTTGGCCTCACCGGCGCAACCCTTGGTCCGGTAGGTGATGCCATTTACTTTGGTCTGGCCGGCACGAATGCGGTGGATAATCAGTTTACGATAATCTTTTTTGACCCGCAAAAAGAACGCTTTCTTGAATATGACATCAGCAAGCTTATCTATCAGCTTAGTGAGCCTGACCCAGTGCAGCTCACGGTGTTAACCGATATTAATCTGATGGGCGGGCAGAACCCGATGAACGGCCAGATGATGCCAGCCATGACGTTTTACAATCAGTTATCCCAGCTGTATGACATCACTACCATCGGTAGTGATGCTACACAAATTCCGGATAGCACTGATGTGCTGGTGATTATTCACCCGCAAAATTTGAGTGAGGGATTGCAGTATTCCATTGACCAGTTCGCCATGCGGCAGGGGCGGATCCTGTTATTTGTGGATCCCCACTTTGAGTCGGATGCCATGGCCATGATGGGCTCTTTGCAAGCGAACAAGTCTGATTTTGGCTTGCTGGAAAGCTGGGGGATTGATGCCGGGCTTGATTCGGTGGTGCTTGATGGTCGGTTAGGGCTGGATATCCGAACACCTGAAGGGGCGGTAACGCGTCATCCGGGCATCATTGGCCTGACGGCGGAGCAACTGAACCGCGAAGATGTGATTACGGCCAACCTCGAGCTGGTGAATGGTGCCTCTTTTGCACCACTGGCTCTGATGCCGGGGAGTGATTTAACTCTGACGCCACTGGCGTTTTCATCTGCCGATGCCGTTGTGGTAGAGGGGGCTGACTACGCCATGACACAAGACCCACAGGCTTTGCAGCGAATGCTCGATGACAAAGACACTCAGCGCATCACCCTGGCAGCCCGTTTCAGCGGCCCGGCTAGCTCAGCGTTTACCCAGGCTCCGGCATCAGAGTCGGCGAGTGAACTGAATATGGCCCATGTCAGCCGTACCGCAAAATTGAACCTGATTGTTGTTAATGATGCAGATTTACTGGCTGATCGCTTTTGGGTACAGCAGGCAAACTTTTTTGGTGAAACCATTTACACGCCATTTGCCAATAACGGTGATGCAATCATTAATGCCAGCGATAACCTGGCGGGCAGTGACGCTCTGATCAGTATCCGTGGTCGGGGAACCTACGCCCGGCCATTTGAACAGGTGCAGGCTTTGCAGGTCGCCGCAGAGGCGAGATTCCGAGAGCAGGAAGAGCGTTTGCAGAAACAACTCCAAAAAACGGAAGAGCAACTGGCTCAGTTACAGAATGTGCAAACTGAATCAGGTGCTCTTACCCTTACGCCGGAGCAGCAAGCGGCGCTCGATGCATTTATTGCGCAGCGTAATGAGATCCGTCGTGAGTTGCGGGAGGTTCGCTATCAACTGGAAAGGGACATCGACCAGTTAGGGAACTATCTCAAACTATTAAATATCGCTATCACTCCCTTATTGCTGGTCACTGTGTTGTGGGGGCTGGCACGACTGGTTCGTCGCAGAGCAGGGAAGAAAACACTGGAGGCCATCGGCTCATGACCCGTGTTGTTATTTTATTTTTGTTGGTCGTAGTTACTCTTGGAGCGGCTTATTACCTGGTGTTTGAACGCCATCCAGACCAGACTACCGAGTCTCATTTGTTGTTAGGCGGATTAGCCTCGCAGAGTACGAAGCTGACTCAGGTTACTGTTGAAAACGCAGAAGGAACATTATTTAAAGCCCGTCGGGAGGACGAGCAGTGGCTGGCTACCCATCTGGACTCGGTGATGACTTTTCCGGTGGATGTGCAAAAGCTGGCCGAATTTGTGAGCGCACTGACTCAGGCCCATATAATTGAACCGAAAACGGCCAAAGCGTCGCGTTATAGTTTGTTAGGCGTTGAGCCTGTTACCCAACCCGGCGCGCAAAGTACCTTGTTAACCATCGCTACCGATACTCAACAATGGCGGGTAGTGATTGGTAATCTGGCATCTAGCGGCATGGGGCGTTATGCCAGGGAGCCGTCGCAGCAGCAGAGTTATCTGATAGATGAAGTCCTTTCTTTACCCCTGACGCCCTATGAATGGTTGTTACCCGATGTCATTAACGCCGGACTCAGCGGGCTGGCGTCGATTGTTATCGACAATGACCCGGCCTTTACGCTATTCAAAGGTTCCGAAGGCGACTGGCAGTTAAGCGAGAACAAGCTGCCGCTGGCGTATCCCGGGGTTCTTGCTCATACGCTCAATGACATTGTTAACTTTGAATACGACAGTATCGAACCATTGATCGATACGCCGGCTGAATCGCAGCTGCGCCGGACTATCAGTATCACCGGAGAAGATGGCAGGGTGCTCACACTTAGGCTATACCAGATGGAGGATGCCGACGGTGGTTACGCCCTGACGCTTAATGGCGATCTGGTGCCGGCTACTTTCACGGAGTGGTTGTATCGTTTGACTGATTTTCAGGCTCGCGGCCTGCTGGCACCTAAAGCAGATTTATTACAGCAGCCCGGCAGTCCCAGATAAAGGCAGCCTGCACTGCGGTTAGCGTGGTGTTTTACAGGCTTTAAGCTGGGCCCGCAAAGTGGCCTCGCCGAGGGTTTCGGTAGTGTTGATGTTTGTGTGTGGAATCGACTCGGGGTCCGGATGGTGTGCCAGGGCCTGTGCCATTTCCGCTTCCCGGATAATATGGATAACCGGGTGAGGGGCACGATTGGTAAAATGGCTGGGGGCATTCTCAGCTTCACCAGCGAACAGGTAATCGGGGTGAAAGCTGGCTAACTGATATTCGCCCTCATATCCCCAGTGCTCCAGAGATTGCTGAGCCACATCCACCAACATCAGGTAGTCATCAAAACTTGCCCAACCGGTCGATAATACCAACAGCGTAGTGGACGTATGGGGCGTTGTATCCAGATGAATGAACTCATCATGTAATGCCTCCAGCACCGTGGCCATGTCTGATGACGCCATATCCACATACCTTACCCGTTGTTGCTCGCTAACAAAGCGGGCAAACGGGCAAAAATTGTGGCCGATAACCATATCATCCAACCAGCGCTGCACATGAAGGCAGGCTGGCGTAGTGGGCTTATACGTCATGGTGAATTAAGAATGAAACTTAACGTAGGCTTCCAGGGTGTTTTCGATCAGGCTGGCCACCGTCATCGGGCCAACACCGCCGGGCACCGGCGTGATCCAACCGGCTCTTTCTACCGCTTTATCAAACTCTACATCACCCACCAGTGATCCCGCGGCGGTACGATTAATACCTACATCAATAACGATAGCGCCGGGTTTAATCCAGTCACCGGGAATAAACGCTGGCTTGCCTACCGCCACCACCAACAGGTCAGCGCGGCTGACGTGGCTTTTTAAGTCCTGGGTAAATTTATGACAGGTGGTCACTGTACAACCTGCCAGTAACAGTTCCAGCGACATCGGCCGACCGACAATATTAGAAGCGCCAATGATAACCGCATCAAGGCCTTTTACCGGGCGCTTGGTGGCTTCAATCATGGTCATAATGCCTTTGGGTGTACAAGGGCGTAATGCCGGGATACGTTGAGCCAGACGACCAATGTTGTACGGATGAAAACCGTCCACGTCTTTGTGCGGATGAATGCGTTCGAGGATATGTTCTGCGTCTAATCCGGCTGGCAGGGGCAATTGCACCAGAATGCCATCAATAGCTGCATCGTTATTTAATTCATCAACCAGATCCAGCAGTTGCTGTTGTGAGGTGTCGGCGGGCAAATCATACGAGCGGGAATTAAAGCCTACTTCATCACAGGCTTTACGTTTATTAGAAACATAAACCTGTGATGCCGGATCGCTGCCAACTAGCACCACTGCCAAACCGGGCTCCCTTTTGCCTGCTTGTTTTAGTGAATCAACATATAAAGCGACGTCTCGTCGAACCTGTTTGGCAATAAGTTTGCCGTCAATCAAATGGGCGGTCATAGTTACTGGCTGCTTAATGAAGTAATTAATTAAAAAATGATAGGAACGATATTTTCCCACAATTATAGCGGCTAAGGCAAAACAACCAACATGAAATCTTGGTCACTGTGTAAATTTGACTAAATTTATATCGAGTTGTCGACTTTGTGAGCAGACGATAATTTTAGGGTAAAAAAGTGTTTGACGGGGTAGGGGCAAGCCGGTAGTATGCGCACCCCGTAGCGGTGAGGAAGTTCACGCCGTTACACAGGTTCGGTGAGTGGCGCAGCTTGGTAGCGCACTTGTTTTGGGTACAAGGGGTCGCAGGTTCAAATCCTGTCTCACCGACCACTTTTTGCTAGCGAAGATTCGCCAAGCGTCCGTAGCTCAGCTGGATAGAGCAACGGCCTTCTAAGCCGTGGGTCGCAGGTTCGAATCCTGCCGGACGCGCCAGTGCGAATTCGGCAGGCTGAGAAGCTCAGGTTCGACCAATTTGTCTTGAACAAATTGGGACAGCCTTCAGGCTGGTCCGAAGGACAACATACACGATGTATGTTGCAATCCTGCCGGACGCGCCAGTGCGATGTCGGCAGGTTGATTAGCAAAAAGATAAATAATAGTTACCATACCACAACTATTATTTGTATAATGCAACACCTCAATGGTGGGCGTAGCTCAGTTGGTAGAGCCCCGGATTGTGATTCCGGTTGTCGTGGGTTCAAGTCCCATCGTCCACCCCATTTTCTCGCGGAAGTGGTGGAATTGGTAGACACGCTGGATTTAGGTTCCAGTGCTTCACGGCGTGAGAGTTCAAGTCTCTCCTTCCGCACCATTTACACCATTTTTAGCAACGCAGATTACAGTCGGTGAGTGGCGCAGCTTGGTAGCGCACTTGTTTTGGGTACAAGGGGTCGCAGGTTCAAATCCTGTCTCACCGACCATCTCTCTAAAAAAGTTCGAAAGATTCTTATCGAAGAATGCCGTAGACCCCTTGTAAAGGGGGAGCAGTTCAGCACATTGTCGGGAACAATGTGCAACAGCACTTTAGTGCTGGCCCACAGGGCGAAGGACAGGAGTCCGCAGTCAATCCTGTCTCACCGACCATCTCTCTAAAAAAGTTCGAAAGATTCTTATCGAAGAAAGCCGTAGACCCCTTGTAAAGGGGAGCAGTTCAGCACATTGTCTGGAACACGTTGCAAATCACCTAATGCTGGCCTGGAGAGCGAAGGACAGGCGTCCGAAGTCAATTCTGTCTCAGCGACCCTCTAAATCATTTCTAAACAGACTGTTTTGAAGAAATGCCGGATTGCGGCGTTTTTCTGGTGTCGGTTTTGCGCCGGACTATTAGTCTTCAAGCCCTGATATTCCTTGTGGTTAAGCGCTTTTTCAGCACGAAAACAGAAAGCGCTGATTTGTGCTCGACTCTGATGTTATCAAACTGTATACTACTGCGTCTTTTTAAGGCAGCGCGTAGATTATAGCGCGATGAAACGACCTCTTACCTGAGTTTTAATCACTGTCATCAGTGACGGGCGAGAGGCTGGAAAATAAAGCGTATTTGGCGCAAAGTTGAGGTAATACAATGCAAGTTTCAGTCGAGACGACTCAGGGTTTAGAACGCCGTCTTACTATTACTGTTCCTGCTGAGTCAGTGGATAACGCCGTTAAATCGCGTTTACAGCAATTAGCGAAAACTCAGCGTATTAACGGTTTCCGTCCAGGTAAAGTACCAGTAAGCGTAATTAAGAAACGTTACGGACAAGCGGTTCGTCAGGAAGTGGCTGGCGACGTAATGCAACAAAACTTTTATCAGGCTATTGTTCAGGAAAAAATCAATCCTGCCGGCATGCCTTCATTTGAACTGACCAAAGATCAGGACGGTGAAGACCTGGAGTTTGTTGCCAAGTTTGAAATCTACCCAGAAGTGGAAGTGAAAGGCGTAGACGAAATCGAGATCGAAAAAACAGTTGTTGATATCGCCGATGAAGATCTGGACAACATGTTAGAAACCCTGCAGAAGCAGCACGGTGAGTGGAAAGAAGTTAAGCGTAAAGCACGCAAAGACGACCGCATCGTAATGGATTTTGTGGGCACAATCGATGGTGAAGAATTCGACGGCGGTAAAGCTGAAGACTTTACTCTCGAGCTGGGCAAAGATCGCATGATCCCTGGTTTCGAAAAGCCGCTGGTAGGCGCTAAAAAGGATGAAGAAGTCATCGTTGACGTGACTTTCCCGGAAGACTACCACGCTGAAGCACTGAAAGGTAAAGCCGCTCAATTCACTGTTAACGTGAAGAAAGTGGAAGGCATGTCACTGCCTAAAGTTGACGAAGAGTTTGCTAAACTGTTCGGTATTGAAGACGGTGATGTAGAAGCGCTTAAAGCAGAAGTACGCAAGAACATGGAGCGTGAATTAAGCCAGACGCTTAAGACACAGCTTAAAGAAGAAGTCATTGCCAAGCTGCTTGAAAAGAACGAAATTGACCTGCCTGCTGCATTAGTCGATCAGGAAGTGAACGCGTTACGTGAACAGGCTAAACAACGTTTCAGCCAACAGGGCGGTGGTGAAAACCTGCCGGATCTGCCAGCTGACCTGTTCAAAGACAATGCACAGCGTCGCGTTAGCATCGGCTTGCTGTTGGGTGAAATCATCAAGCAGAACGAGCTGAAAGCCGACCAGGAAAAAGTAGACAGCCTGATCGAAACTATGGCTTCTGCGTATGAAGACCCACAAGAAGTTGTTGATTACTACAAAAATAATCAGGAACTGATGCAACAAATGCAAAATGTTGCACTCGAAGAACAAGCGATCGAGTGGGTTGTAGATCAAGCGAAAGTCACCGAAGTGAACAAGCCGTTTGATGAGGTTATGAACAAACAGGGGTAATTTTGCACTCCCAGTTTGACTTAACCTACACGCAACTGTTTAAATGCTCGGTCTAGTCCGAGCATTTTTATTTCTGTAAGTACTTAAGGTAACCGCATAATGCAAAGCCCGTTAGATCCAATGAATGCACTGGTCCCCATGGTTGTTGAGCAAACCGCGAAAGGGGAGCGTTCTTACGATATCTATTCTCGTCTGCTGAAAGAAAACGTGATTTTTCTGGTTGGTCAGGTTGAGGATCACATGGCCAATCTCATTGTGGCTCAAATGTTATTCCTGGAAGCGGAAAATCCGGAAAAGGACATTTTCCTCTACATCAATTCTCCTGGTGGTTCTGTCACAGCGGGTATGGCAATTTACGACACCATGAAGTTTATCAAACCTGACGTTAGCACTGTGTGCGTTGGTCAGGCCGCCAGCATGGGCGCATTCCTGTTGTCAGGTGGTGCCAAGGGCAAACGCTATTGTTTACCCAATGCGCGCGTAATGATTCACCAACCATTAGGCGGCTTCCAGGGCCAGGCGTCAGACTTTGAAATCCACGCCCGGGAAATTCTGAGCATCAAGGAAAAACTCAACCGACTGATGGCTGAGCATACCGGACAAGACTACGATACCGTGGCACGTGATACTGATCGCGACAACTTCTTAAGTGCAAGTGAAGCCAAAGAGTATGGTTTAATAGACCAGGTTTTAACAAACCGCGCTGACGCATCCGCCACTAAGTAGTATAGTTATATAAGCCCGGCACTGGTTTTTGTGTTTGCCGGGCAGTCTAGAGGCAAGAATTTATGAGCGATAAACAAGGCAGCGATAGCGACAACAAACTTCTGTATTGCTCGTTTTGTGGCAAAAGCCAGCACGAAGTCAGAAAACTCATTGCAGGACCATCAGTGTTCATTTGTGATGAGTGTGTTGAGCTTTGCAACGATATTATTCGCGAAGAAATTAAAGATATTTCACCGAATAAGCAAAATCAAAACGCGTTACCGAAACCACAGGAAATTCATGAACATTTGAATGACTATGTGATCGGTCAGGACCACGCTAAAAAAGTGTTGTCGGTTGCGGTTTACAACCACTATAAGCGGTTACGTAACGGCGATGTGCACGACGGGGTTGAACTGGGTAAAAGTAACATATTACTGATCGGCCCAACGGGTAGTGGTAAAACGCTGCTGGCTGAAACCCTGGCAAGACTGCTGGATGTGCCGTTTACCATGGCCGATGCCACCACACTAACCGAAGCCGGTTATGTGGGTGAGGACGTCGAGAATATCATCCAGAAGCTGTTACAAAAATGCGATTACGATGTAGAAAAGGCCCAGCGCGGTATTGTCTATATCGACGAAATCGACAAAATCAGCCGCAAGTCTGATAACCCTTCGATTACCCGCGACGTTTCCGGTGAAGGCGTGCAGCAAGCGCTGCTTAAATTAATCGAGGGCACGGTAGCATCTGTTCCACCTCAAGGTGGACGCAAGCATCCTCAGCAGGAATTCCTGCAAGTGGATACGTCCAAGATCCTGTTTATCTGTGGCGGTGCGTTTGCCGGTCTCGATAAAGTTATCGAGCAACGTTCGGCGCAAGGCAGCGGTATGGGCTTTGGTGCGGAAGTGAAATCCAAAGAGAACAAACAGGCGGTGTCTCAACTGTTCAAGCAGGTAGAGCCGGAAGATTTGGTCAAGTATGGCCTCATTCCTGAGTTCATTGGCCGGTTACCGGTAGTGACCAGTCTGGAAGAGCTGAACGAAGAAGCGTTGATTCAGATCCTTAAAGAACCAAAGAACGCGATTACCAAGCAATACGGTGCGTTGTTCGCTATGGAAGATACCGAACTGGAATTCCGTGAAGACGCTTTATTCGCGATTGCGAAAAAAGCGATGCAGCGTAAAACCGGTGCCCGGGGTCTGCGTTCGATTGTAGAAGCGGTGCTGTTGGAAACGATGTACGATCTACCCTCGATGGACAATGTGTCCAAGGTCGTTATCGATGAGACGGTCATTCGCGGCGAATCGAAACCCATACTGATTTACGATAACGCTGATAAAAAAGCGGCAAGTGAATAAGAAAAATGCAAAAGGCCCTAATTAAAGGGCCTTTTTTGTATCAAAACTCTTTGTTTTTGCGCTATCTTAGATTCAACGTATTGAATAGTCGGCATATCAATGCTGAAAATAGTACAAAACATTCTTAGGCTGATTGAACTTTGTCTGCCTATCCCCATATAAAGACTCATTAATAGAAAAAGTTAGAGAAGAAGTATGACGTCAGAGCGAGAAAATCGCATTGAAATTCCTGTACTGGCCTTACGGGACGTGGTTGTGTACCCCCATATGGTCATACCTTTATTTGTTGGACGAGAAAAATCCATTCGTTGCCTGGAAGCGGCCATGGACAGCGACAAGCAGATCTTTCTGGTTGCTCAAAAAGATGCAGGGATCGATGAACCCGATACTAATGATATCTATTCAGTAGGTACCATTGCCACCATTTTGCAATTGCTCAAGTTACCTGACGGTACAGTAAAAGTACTGGTTGAAGGGAATGTGCGAGGCGAAATTGCCGAATACAATCAATCCGAGCCTTATTTTATTGCGGGTATAGACCGCACTACCGACGAAGACCTCCCTGAAAGTGAACAGGAAGTGCTTATTCGTTCTGCGGTATCGCAGTTTGAAGGCTACGTGAAACTAAACAAAAAGATCCCACCGGAAGTTCTCACTTCCTTAAACGGGATTGACGACGCCGCACGCCTGGCCGATACCATGGCAGCGCATATGCCGCTTAAACTGGTAGAAAAACAAAAAGTGCTTGAGATGAAAGGCGTCAATGAACGTCTTGAATATCTGATGGCACTGATGGAAGGCGAAATTGATTTACTCCAGGTTGAGAAGAAAATCCGCACGCGGGTTAAAAAGCAAATGGAGAAATCTCAGCGTGAGTATTATCTCAACGAGCAGATGAAGGCTATTCAGAAAGAACTGGGTGAGCTGGATGATGCGCCGGATGAGTTTGAAGCGCTAAGTAAGAAAATCGAAGAAGCGAAAATGCCTGCTGAAGCTGAAGAAAAAGCCAAAGCAGAACTGCAAAAGCTTAAAATGATGTCGCCGATGTCTGCTGAAGCTACCGTAGTGCGCAGTTATATTGACTGGCTGACCAGCGTGCCCTGGCACAAACGCTCGGCAGTTAAAAAGAACCTCGCGAAAGCCGAAGAAATTCTGAATGCGGACCATTATGGTCTGGAGAAAGTGAAAGAGCGGATTATCGAATATCTAGCCGTACAGCAACGAGTGCGTAAGCTGAAAGGCCCCATTCTTTGTTTAGTAGGGCCTCCTGGTGTAGGTAAAACCTCACTGGGTCAGTCTGTGGCTAAAGCAACCGGCCGTAAATATGTACGAATGGCATTAGGCGGCGTGCGTGATGAAGCGGAAATCCGCGGTCACCGCCGGACCTACATTGGCTCGTTACCAGGTAAGCTGATTCAGAAAATGGCCAAGGTTGAGGTAAAGAACCCGTTATTCCTGCTTGATGAAATCGACAAGATGTCATCAGACATGCGTGGTGATCCCGCTTCGGCTTTACTGGAAGTGCTCGACCCGGAACAAAACAGTACCTTCAGCGATCACTATCTGGAAGTGGATTATGACCTCTCAGACGTGATGTTTGTCGCCACGTCAAACAGCATGAATATTCCGGGGCCGTTATTGGATCGGATGGAGGTTATTCGTTTATCCGGTTACACCGAAGACGAGAAACTCAACATTGCTACCCGTCACTTAATTGGCAAGCAAATTGAGCGTAATGGTCTGAAGAAGAATGAGCTGGAAATTGATGATTCCGCCATTATCGGCATGATTCGCTACTACACACGCGAAGCGGGTGTGCGTTCACTGGAACGTGAAATTTCCAAAGTATGCCGTAAGGCCGTCAAGGATATCCTGCTGAATAAAGCCACCAAGAAAGTCGTGGTTAACCAGGACAACCTGAAGGATTATCTGGGCGTACAACGTTTCGATTACGGCAAGGCTGATAAGAACAATCAGATTGGTCAGGTAACCGGTCTGGCCTGGACTCAGGTGGGCGGCGATCTGTTAACCATCGAAACTACCTCGGTACCGGGTAAAGGTAAAATGACCTCTACCGGTTCACTCGGTGATGTTATGCAGGAGTCTATCCACGCCGCCATGACCGTGGTTCGCTCACGGGCAGAGAAGCTGCGCATTAACGGTGATTTTTACGAGAAACGTGATATCCACGTTCACGTGCCGGAAGGGGCTACGCCTAAAGATGGTCCGAGTGCGGGTATCGCTATGTGCACCGCACTGGTGTCATCGTTAACCGGTAACCCGGTTAAATGCGAAGTTGCCATGACCGGTGAAATTACCCTGCGTGGCGAAGTGCTGGCCATTGGTGGGCTAAAAGAAAAACTGTTGGCAGCTCACCGCGGTGGTATTAAAACCGTTGTGATTCCAAAAGAAAATGAACGTGATTTGGAAGAAATTCCGGATAACGTGAAACAAGATCTGGATATACATCCGGTACAATGGATTGACGAAGTCCTGGATATTGCTTTGCAAGAACCGGTTGAACAATTTAAACCGGTCGCACTGGACGGCGAATAAATCACCAGTGAACACCGCTGAAGCGCGCGCCAATGCTGCGCAGCAGCGGTTTAATTGGACCTTTTGGTTAATTTTTATCCATATGGTGTGACAAAAGCCGTTTTTTTTAACTTTAGGGGCTTCAAAGTCCCAAAAGTTGTGTTACCTTAACTGCTGTATTCGCTTGAAGCCTTGTCACTAAAGGGATGGCAGCGATTCAACAATAAGTTAAAAAATTGTAAAGCGAAGCTTGATGTTAATCTTTAAGCTTGCTATAACGTCTGAGCAATGAACTGATAATTGTTTTGCGGACGAGAGCATAATAACAAACGAAGGGGATCTAATTGTGAACAAGTCTCAACTCATCGATAAAATCGCTGCTGGTGCAGATATTTCTAAAGCTGCCGCTGGCCGTGCACTGGACGCTTTCACTGACGCGGTAACAGACGCGCTGAAAGAAGGCGATCAGGTAGCTCTGGTTGGTTTCGGTACTTTCTCTGTAAGAGAGCGCTCTGCACGCAGTGGTCGTAATCCTCAAACTGGTGAGACTATCGAAATTGCTGCAGCAAAAGTACCTTCTTTCAAAGCTGGTAAAGCACTGAAAGACGCTTGTAACTAAGCATTAGATATTTTTTTGAAAAGGCGATGGTTTTCCATCGCCTTTTTTATTGCTGGCAGCAAAGGAATGCCTGTTCAGCATTCTATCGGGGTAAGTATTAAGCTATAATCCCCGCTTATTTGTCCCACCGAGCCGCAGATGTTCTGCAGGCATAAATCGGTTGGAAGAGTTGTAATGCAACGGAGTTAAAATCGAGTCATGCTAGAAAGGATCAGAGAAGGTTCTCAAGGCCCATGGGCGATGGCGATTATTGCCCTGATCGTATTGAGTTTTGTATTTGCTGGCGTTAGCAGCTATGTGTCTTCATCGGGCAGCAGTGCCGCCGCTGAAGTCAACGGTGAGCCAATTAGTCAGCAGGATGTTGAACGCGCCTATCAGGCACAACGTGCCCGACTGGAATCGCAGTTCGGAGAAGGGATCAGCGCGTTATTCAGCGATGAAAACTATCTGCGTGATTTCCGCATGAATGTGCTGGACCGCCTGATTGCCGATACCCTTATTGAACAAAAAGCGAAAGAGCTGGGAATGCGGGTCTCGGATAAACAAATCCGCGATGCCATTACAGCAATGCCTGAGTTTCAGACGGATGGCGTTTTCGATAACGAACGTTATCTGATGCTACTGCGTCAGAACGGTTTTCAGCCAAGTGGTTTCCGTGATTACATGCGTCAGCAAATGACCCGCGAGCAATTGTCTCGTGCGGTACAAGCCAGCGACTTCAGCTTGCCTGAAGAAGTCAGCTTAGCTCACCGTTTACAGGGCCAGACCCGTAACGCTGATTATTTGATTGTTGACTCTGCACCGTTCGCTGCTTCAGTAGAGTTGAGCGACGAAGAGGTTGAAGCGTTTTACCAGGAAAACATTTCCCGCTTTGATACGCAGGAAAAGGTCAACCTGGCCTATGTAACGCTTGCGGTAGACGATCTAAAAGCCAACGTAATGGTTAGCGAAGACGAAGTTGAACAGGAATATCAGGACAACATCGCGCTTTATAAAACCACCGAAGAGCGTCGTATTTCGCACATCCTGATTGAGTTCGGCGATGATAAGGACGCGGCGAAAGAGAAAGCCGAGTCGTTGTTATCTGAAGTGGAGCAAGGGGCCGATTTTGCAACACTGGCCGAACAAAACTCTGCGGATACGTTCTCTGCTGAAAATGGTGGCGACCTGGATTTCATTTCGGCTGGGATGATGGATCCGGCATTTGATGAAGCAGCGTTTGCGATTGCCAGTGTTGGTGATACGTCTGAGGTTATCGAAACGGAGTTTGGTTACCATATTATCAAGCTTACCGATATGAAGCCGGTTGAAGTGACTCCGCTGGCTGAGGTACGCGATGAAATCGAAGCGCAGTTGTTAACAGACAAAGCAACCGATGAGTTTTATGCTCTGCAGTCAGAAATGGCCAACCTGGCATTTGAGGTACCCGATACCCTGGAAGATGTGGCAGGCGCGGTAAATGGAAAGATTCAGGAAACCGGTTTAGTGACTGCTGCGGCAGTGCCTGCGGCGCTCAATGTGCCTGCAGTGACCAGCAAAATGTTCGACCCGGACTTTATTGACGAAGCCCTTAACAGTGATGTTATTGAGCTGAGCAACGATAAAGTGGTAGTGATTCGGGTGATAGGTCATGAACCGCAGCGTACTCAGTCGCTTGATGAAGTAAGAACGCGAATTCTGGCGCAACTGCGGGCGCGTAAGGCCCAGGAAGCAGCGGCAGAGTGGGCTGACAACGTAGTGGAGCAGGTACAGGCTGGAGAGTCACCGCAACTGACCATTGGTGATGTCACTCTGGAATGGCAAAGTAAGGAAGCCATTGCCCGTAACAGCAACGAGTTACCACGTAATCTGGTAGACACCGTGTTTACTCTGAGTACTGAAGCCGGTAACAACCTCGAAGTCGCTAAGCTGGGTTCAGGTGATGTGGGCGTAGTACGCCTGACGGCAGTGAACATGCCGGAAGCGCTGGGCGAAGAAGAGCTAGCCAGTCTGAAGCAACAGCTGATGACAAACTACAGTCAGGCTAATTACCAGAGCTTTATCGATTCATTACGCTCTGCTGCTGAAGTCACGGTTAATCTGTAAACGCGAAGAGCAGTTCAGATAATAAAAAAGCAGGTCTCAGACCTGCTTTTTTGTGTTTAGAAGCAAACAACAATCAATGGGTGACCAAATACATAAAGGTGAAAAAGACGGCGATCACCGATGAGATGACCAGAATATACTTAAATCCCTGTTTGCCGTCAGCCACACTGTAATTGTTAACTGTCAGATACCCAAACCACAACACGCTCAGGATAAGAGGGATTAAGACAATAATTTTTAGCATAATAATGTTACCCGCTAAACAAACTTAAAATCGATACGTTAAGTGTTTCCTGATGGACCAATAATATCAAGCACTAATCGAGGATTAACGCATTCAGGTGCGTTGCTTCAGACCGAAAGCAAGCCGTAACCAGGTGGCCGGACGGATGACGAAATAACAAAGGCCGGCGGTCAGAATAAAAGCAAACACCAGTAAAGTCAGCGATTTTAACGCAATGCCGGCTTGCCACTGAACGATATAGTAGGCAAGCACTACAATGACCGTCTGATGCAAAATATAGAACGGATAAATTAGCTCGTTGGTTTGTCGCAACCAGGCCGGCGATTCATTGAGATAATGCCCCCCGTAACCCAGCATTACCAGCATGCCCGACCAGGAGACCAGGGCGGTGAGTCCCCACCAAATTTGCCATCTTAAAGCCAGCGAACCAATAAAACTAAAGTCACCCAGATAATAAATATAAAATACCAGGCTGCAGGTGATAAACGAATACAGGTTAACTCGTCTGTAACGGCGCAACGACTGCCAGATTGCCGGTCTCGACATAAACACCATACCGGTCAGAAAAAATACCAGATAAAAAACGGAGACTGAAAGATTTTCGATAGCACCGTCCTGCTCCGGGTAGAAAGTCTTTAAGAAGCAGCGCACGGTAACGAGCACCACGACGGACAGCATCAGACCGAATGGCCGACGGACCAGTTTCTCGACGAACGCCAGCAGGGATTGCCCAGAAGAGGTATCCAGCGCCCTTTTGAAAGGGATAGCCAGGAGCATGAAGATTATCAGGAACTCAATAAACCACAGGTGTTTGTTATCAAATAACAGAATTCGCTGTTGGTAGGCATCCAGCAGCGAGGCAAACTGCGCCGGTGCCTCAAAATAAGCCTGAGGAGGAGTAATAAACATCATTGCCAGTAATAAGGGCAGTAACAGCCGTTTCGACTTACTGATTAGAAAAGTCCTGCTGTTGAGGCGATTCAGAAGAATAACACTGCCGGCACCGGCAATCAGAAATAAAACGGGCAGTCTCAGTTGCTCAAAATAGACCATGATATCGTCCAGTAACTTACTCGATTCACTGTTCACGATATGCCAGTCATCACCGTTAAAAGGCATAAACACATGATGCATAAACACCGCGATGATAAGTATCACCCGCAGCCAGTCCAGCTCCGCATAACGTTGGTTGGTCACTTCCATGAATCCCGTTTCCTGAATAAATATGGCTAGAAAATCGCTGGGTCTATGCTAACTAAATTTACAAAGGTTATTGATAGATTGTATGTAAGTAATTGTAAATAGATGTGTTATTGAGATTCGTTAAAGGCCGTTCGGAGCCAGCCCGTGATTTGTTCGTCAACCTGGTCCGGCGCGGTAAGACGCACCCGGTAAGGCGTCATTCTGCCGGGCGGTAGCCTCTCCAGTCTGTCTCCTTCAGTCAGTGAGCGACTGTTAATACCTACCTCTACGGCGTTTTTAGTGGCCGGGCCAATGGTGGCAAACTGTTTACTCAGGCGGTAGCTGATATAGTTTTTCTTGGTTGATGTGTTAAATGACCCAAAGCTATCTATCACCTCCAGTAACGCCTCGTGGATAGGGCGAAGATGGGCTTTGGTTCCGACATAAAGAAGGTCCAGTGGTGGTGTGTCAGAATCGGCTGGATGAGCCGCCTGTTTTGCCATGTGGGCAATGAGATTCGCATTCCCGTGGCCGAGGCCCAATTCGGCCTTAAGCATTTTTACAATATCACTGTGTTTGGTGAGCCCACTGTCATTTACCTGTTTACACAGTACCTCCAGTGATTTACCGGTAGCAGTTTCAATATTGCTGATTTGTGTAGCCTGTGCCTGCTCGATAGTTGCCATAGTAATGGATCCCGCCGCCCAGCGACCTCAACGGTTCGTTATTATTTACTATAGCAGTGTCGCCGGAGGTTTGGGAGTTTTTGGCGAAACCCCTGGCTTTGATTTAGAACAACCGGGATTTAATCGGCTTTGTAAACCTCAGGCAAGCCACCGTATACTGACTTAAAGATATTACTGCCTGAAACGTGATGGTGGCGGCATGAATAAGTTAAAGCAATTTCCGGCTGTGGTGGGAAAGGTTGCCATACTGGCAGGTTACTTTCTGTTGGTAGCAGGGTTATCTGGGTGTGAGGAGCGCCCGTTTAACGACGGCTATATTGGCTACGTTGAAGCTGAATTTGTAACGGTGTCAACGCCCGCAGCCGGCTGGGTCGAGGGGCCACAGTGGCAGTATGGTGATGCGGTGGTGCCGGGTGACATGTTAATTCAATTCGATACCGACCTGCAGCAACTCAGGCTGGAGGAAGCCGGGGCTAATGTGGCGTCACTTAAAGCACAGTTAAATGACGCGCTGCACGGCGCACGAAGTGAAGAGATTGCCGTATTGCAAAGCCGTTTGGATGAGCAGCAATTTACCATTGATGAAGCGAAGCTCGAGTTAACGCGGATAAGCACATTACGTGAGAAAGCGCTGGCGACCCAGGCCGACTATGATAAAGCCGTGTTGAATTTAAAAGCCCTTGAAGCGGCTGCACAGGTCACCAGTCACCAGATTGAAGTGCAGATGCTCGCTGGCCGCCCGGATTATCTGAACAGTCTGCAGGAAAAAGTGAGTGCGGCGCAATCTGCCGAACAGCAGGCTGAATGGTCTCTGTCTCAACGCACGCTGATCGCTCGGTTCAGCGGCTCGATAAAAGAAATCTACACTCAGGCAGGAGAGCATGCCATCGCCGGTCAGCCTTTGTTGCTGGTGCAGCTCAACCAAACGCTGAAAGTCAGGTTCTATATTCCTCAGCATCAGGTAGCTCAATTCCAGGCAGGGCAAAAGGTAGTGGTCACCCAGGATGGTGCCGGGCAGACATACCAGGCTGCGGTGAGTTATATCAGCCAGCGGGCCGAATTTACGCCGCCGATGCTTTACAGTGAAAAAGCCAGGGAAGATCTGGTGTTTCTTATTGAAGCCCGTTTCGCATCGCCCGTCAGCCTGCATCCGGGTCAGCCGGTTAGCGTAGCCCTGTTATGACCGACAATGCTATTGATGTGCAGGGACTAGTTAAGCGATTCGGCTCCAGAGCAGTGGTGGATGGCGTGAGTCTGGCCATCCCGAAAGGCCAGGTCTGGGGATTTTTAGGGCCGAACGGATCAGGAAAAACCACGACCATTCGTATGATGTGTGGATTATTAACGCCGTCGGCTGGCTCCGGTCAGTGCCTCGGGTTTGATATACTCAGGCAGGCGAAACAAATTAAAGCCCAAACGGGCTATATGACCCAGAAATTCTCGTTCTGGGAAGACTTAACCATTGCTGAAAACTTGCGGTTTGTGGCCCGTATGTATCATCTTTGCGATGTCAAAGCCGCGGTAATTAATGCGCTTCAGGCGTCGGGACTTACAGACCGTCAGCACCAGTTAGCCGCAGCCTTATCCGGCGGCTGGAAACAGCGACTGGCACTGGCTGCTGTCACTATGCATCAGCCCAGGTTGTTGCTGCTGGATGAACCGACCGCCGGGGTTGACCCGCAGGCACGCCGGGAATTCTGGCATCACATCCAAAACCTGGCCCAAGCTGGCGTGACTGTGCTGGTGTCGACTCATTACATGGATGAAGCCCAGCGTTGCGATAATATTGTGTATCTGGCCAATGGTAAGTTGATTACCCAGGGGACGGTGGCAGCGGTGATCAAACAGGCAAATCTGGTTTGTTATCGGTTAACCGGTGAGCATATTCGTCAGTACAGTGAATTGCTCGAATGCTCTGGTGATGTGGTCAGTGTTGCTTACTATGGTGCAGCGCTGTTTGTCACCGGGCACTCTAAGCAAAAGCTTGAGGCGCTGTTGGCCGAGGCGGCTTTCAACTCCCTTACCGTTGAACCGGTGAGCCCGGAGCTGGAAGATGTCTTTATTGCCCTAACCCAAAAGGCGGGTGCCGATCTCAGGAGGTATCAGTGAACAGTCTGAGCGGTCGCTGGGCCAGATTCCGGGCACTGATGATAAAAGAATTTATCCAGATGCGGCGGGACCGTATGACCTTTGCCATGATGCTGGGGATCCCGGTATTGCAACTTATTCTGTTTGGCTTTGCTATCAATAACGATCCGAAGGGATTACCTGCTGCCATTTACACTGAAGAGGATACTCATCTGACCCGCGCAATATTGTCAGGCTTTGCGGTGAGTCAGTATTATGAATTTGATTATCAGGTGGCTGATTTACAAAGCGCAGATGCACTTATCAAAGCGGGCGATGTGGCTTTTGTGATCAGTATTCCCGCAGGCTTTAGCCGCGATCTGATAAAAGGGCTCAGGCCCCAGTTGCTGATTATTGCTGATGCATCGGATCCGGCTGTCTCGTCCAATGCCCTGGCGCAGGCAGAGCAAATTATTAATCAGTCTTTGAGGCACGATCTGAAAGGCAAGTTAACCTCCCTTCAGGCTGGGCCCGGGCCGGTAGAGGTAGTGATTCACCGCAAGTTTAATCCGGAAAACATTACCCAGTACAATATTGTGCCGGGGTTACTGGGAGTGATATTAACGATGACCTCAGTTATGATTACCGCTATGGCGATGACCCGGGAAAGGGAGCGGGGAAATTTAGAGAATATTCTGGCCATGCCAGCGGAGCCCATTGAGGTGATGCTGGGCAAAATAATGCCTTATGTTATGGTTGGCGCAGTACAGACCGCTATTATTATTGTTGCCGCGAAAGTGGTTTTCAATGTGCCTTTTGTTGGCCACCTCACGTTATTACTAGGCGGCGTTACCTTGTTTATCATTGCCAATCTGTGTCTGGGATTTACTTTTTCAACCATCGCGCGCTCGCAAATGCAGGCCATGCAACTGACCTTTTTCTTCTTTCTGCCGTCGATATTACTGTCTGGATTTATGTTTCCCTACTGGGGCATGCCGGCGTGGGCCCAGTTTCTTGGTGAGGGGCTGCCGCTTACTCATTTCTTAAGAATTGTTCGCGGTGTCATGTTAAAGGGAGCGGGGTGGGAGCACCTTGCCACCGAGTTTTACGCTATCATCCTGTTTACACTGGTTGCCGGGCTGCTGGCCATCCTCAGATACCAGCGAACCCTGGATTAGTGCTCAGGCCGTTTGTGCCAGCTGATGACTAAGGAGATAGCGTTTGCGTTTTTTGGCTAACAGCTTATCCGTGTCGACGACGACCAGGCCATCCACACAATCGCAAAAGTCCGGGTCGATGTTGAAGTCCAGAAAAGCGACACCGTCGTGTTCACAAACTTCTGTGTACTGCTTATAAAGGGTAGGGACATTCACCCCCATATTGGCCAGCAGATGTTTCAGCTGGGTAAACTCTTTCTTATAGTCTTCGCCCTTAAACTCGGTGAGTGTATCGCCGGGCAATGAAAACGGGATTTTCGCCGCCGCTTCGCCAAACCGGGCAGGAAAGTGCGTGGCATAAAACTGCACAATAAGCTGTTTGGCAGGTTGGGGATAGCTGTCGCTCAGACTGACCGGGCCAAACAAATAGCGGTAATGTGGGTAGCGGGTTAGAAACGCCCCAATACCAAACCATAAATAGTCGAGACTCCGTTTCCCCCAGTAGCGTGGCTGAACAAAACTGCGACCCAGCTCCAGGCCCTGCTCGAAGAGTTGCGGGTTGTGTTGTGCGTAATCAAACAAAGTTGCTGAGTATAAGCCGGTAGGATGATCAGGCTGGCTAAGCAGTCTGGCATCACCAAACCGGTAAGCACCCACTATCTCCAGATCGTTCTCATCCCATAGAATCAGATGATAATAGTGATTATCGTACTTATCGATATCACGTCGATGCAGCGTACCTTCACCTACCGCCCGAAAAGCGATTTCCCGCAGACGGCCAATTTCGCGCATGATCACAGAACTGCCCTGATGCAGATACAAATAGATGTGTTTACCGTCGGATGTTTCACCTAAATGTTCACACTGGCGAATCGCTCGTGACAGTTCCTTGCGATCTTCAGGCATAGCAATGGCAGCCTGGGTGGCAAAAATACCCTGGCGATTCGTGGCGACCCGGTAAAGGTGACGTTTGAACAGTTTAACCTGATCGGGTATGGAGATATTTAATGACTGATAGCTGGAAAAGGGGATTAGTTCACCAATACGCATTGGCAGCGATTTACGCCGTTGCTTAAACATTTCCTTGACCAGCAAAGCCGTAGCCAGAGGCTTATAAACCATTGATACACCGTAAAATAGCGGTGAATTCTTGGCATCGATAAAAATCGGTAGAATGGGCGCTTTGGCTTGTCTGGCAAGGCGCAGAAAGCCACTGTGCCAATGGGTGTCGCGGACTCCCTGAGGACGTAGTCTTGACACTTCGCCGGCCGGAAATATCAGTACCGCGCCGTCGCCGGCCAGGTGTTCATGAATGGCAGCCAGATGTCCTTTGCGTGTGCCACCCTGCATATTATTGACCGGCAGCAGCATATCCCGCAGTGGTTCGATAGCCATTAGCATTTGGTTAGCCACCACTTTTAAATCATGGCGGATCTCGGATATCAGCTTAATTAACGCCAGCCCATCAATGGAACCGATGGGGTGGTTAGCGATAATCACGACGCGCCCTTCGTTGGGGATCCGCTCCCGTTCCGTGTCTCTGACCGAGGTGCTGACATTAAAATACTCCAATACCTGTTCAACAAAGTCGATATCATGGTAGTGGGGGTAGGTCCGTCCGAAGTCAGCGATTTCCCTTTCGTGCAGTAAATGACGCAGCGCAAAGCGCAGGGGTTTGCTTAGCAGGCTGTGTTTGGCGACCTGCGGATAGTACTCATTGAGCAATTCATCAACAGTAAACATATTCAGTACACTTAAGGTTATTTCGCCACACGATAGCAACCGATTGTGACGATATCCTCACAGTTGTATTGCAGTTCCTTTACAACATTGGCCCGTTGTGTCAGGCTGCTTTGCCGGTTTTTATGAAGTCTGCCAGTACCGACACATTCCCGGAGTGTTTAAGGTATTCATTAAAATGGATAAGTGATAACTGACCGTTATTGTCTTCCACCAAGGCTGAACAGTTCTCTATCCAGTCACCATCATTGATGTAATGGATACCATTTACCATGAGGGATTCAGGGTGGTGGATATGACCACAAATGATGCCATCCAGGCCTCTTTCTGCCGCGTGTCGGCAGCCAGCAGCGCGGTAGCGTTCAATCGCTTTGTTGGCCCCTTTTATGTGCTTTTTGATGTAACCCGCCAGTGACCAGTAATGACTGTTACGCCAGGCTCTGAAACGGTTGTACCAGCGATTGAGGAACAGCAGTAAGTCGTAACCTTTGTCGCCAATCCAGGCGTGGAATTTACCCAGGGTAACGTCGGCATCGAATTGATCGCCGTGGAGGACCAGATAGCGTTTGCCATTGGCAGTCGTATGGACAAGCTCGCGTTCGATGGCGATATCGCCAAATGCCATGCCTGAATACTTCTGGATAGGGGCGTCATGATTGCCGGGCAAATACACCACACGGGTACCACTATTGCTCATCTGCATCAGTTTGTGCATAACCCGATTATGGGTTTCCGGCCAGCGAAACTGTTTCTCCATTTGCCACATATCGACAATGTCACCCACCAGATAAAGGGTATCTACCGAAATACTCTGCAAAAATGTCAGTAAAAACTCAGCTTTGCAGTCTTTATTTCCAAGGTGAATATCAGATAACCATACAGCCTTATAGTGGATTTTTGCCATCACATTTTCCCGGCGATTCGCAACTGGTAACGTGACTGGTACTTTACTGGGGTGGCTTGACAGTTAGGTGACGGGGGGTTGACTATTCGATGACGAGTTGTTGAAAGTTAAATGACAGGCATAAAAAAAGCGCCGAAGGCGCTTTTTTAAACTAAACGTCAGTGGGTGATTAGCCCAGCGCTTTAATTTGCGCAGCCAGACGGCTCTTATGACGAGCAGCTTTGTTCTTGTGAATCAAACCTTTTGAAGCCATTCTGTCAAGAATTGGAGTTGCAGCAGTCAGTGCAGCCTGGGCACCTTCTTTATCACCAGTGGCGATAGCCGCTACTACTTTTTTAATACTTGTACGAGTCATGGAGCGACGGCTGGCATTATGCTGGCGACGCTTTTCGGCTTGAATTGCACGTTTCTTAGCAGACTTGATGTTAGCCAAGGTGTAACTCCCAAAAAAATTCATGTCAAAAACGAGGGTGCGGATTGTGCCTAGCTATCGGCTAATTGTCAAACAATTTATCGCTGTTAAGCGAAACTTTCTTCCGCATTGGCGACAGTATACCTGAGTTGATGGGTAAGGCTCCAGTAAATAAACGCTGACATGGGTCGTTGATGCAGGTCAATAGCTTGTCGGCATAACCGGTGATAATAGTCTACAGTAGTCATAGCAAACCGCTAAGTTAGCGGTAAGTCTATGAAATAATAGCCAATAAATAACAGGAGTTGGTGAATGTTAACCGTTGCCGATATTATGACCTGCCCGGTAATGCAATTGCATGAAGGGAATACTTTACACGATGCCCATTATATTACCCGCCACCGTGGCATTCGTCATTTGCCCGTGGTGAACAAAGAGACCCAGCAAATTATTGGTGTGGTCACGCAAAAAAGTCTGATTGCCAAGGTAATGAGCCTGATGGTGTTATACGGTAACGATGTGCTGGAGCAGCACGAGAAGCAAACTAACATCATGGAAGTGGCGGTCTGCGATTTTGATACGGTGAAGGCCAGCGAATCCATTCAGGAGGTTGCGCCGTTTTTTCTACGCAATAAGCATGGCTGTTTACCCGTGGTTGATGACGACCAGCATGTGATTGGTATCGTCACTTCTACCGACTTTGTTAACCTGTCGATGATGTTGATTGATAAGCTGGCCGATAGATAGGGTATAAACAGAGCAATTATTCATTGATTTCATTGTGGTGACATAAGGTACAATAACGGCACAAAGTAGATTGAGCTGTCGGCAAGGCGCCGAAAAGGGAAGTTTGTGTCAAAAAAATTAATAAAGTCAGGCCTGATTGTTAGTACGATGACACTGCTATCCCGGGTGCTGGGATTAATTCGCGATGTAGTGATTGCCCGGTTGATGGGGGCTGAAGCCGCCGCCGACGTCTTCTTTTTTGCTAGTAAAATTCCCAATTTTTTGCGTCGCCTGTTTGCTGAAGGGGCTTTTGCCCAGGCGTTTATCCCGGTACTTACTGAGGTCCATGCAAAAAATGATGAGCAAAAGCTCAAGCAGTTTGTGGCGCAGGTATCCGGTACGCTGGGAGCGATTGTGTTTATCACGGCGCTGATTGGTGTGGTTATCTCGCCAGCCATTACCGCTATGTTCGGAGCCGGTTGGTTTATTGATTATCTCAATGATAAACCCGACGGCGCCAAATTTGAGCTGGCCAGCGCCATGCTTAAAATAACGTTCCCCTATATCGCTTTCATTTCACTGACCGGCTTGTCTGGCGCCATTTTAAACACGCTGAATAAATTCGCCGTGGCTGCTTTTACACCGGTATTACTGAACGTGTGTATTATTGCGTGCGCTTACCTGCTGGCACCGACCATGGATGAGCCAGCTTTTGCTCTGGCCTGGGGCGTGTTTATTGGCGGTATTGTGCAATTGAGTTTTCAGTTACCGTTCTTATATCGCGCCGGTTTGTTGGTTAAACCCAAATGGGGCTGGCGGGATCCGGGCGTGGTAAAGGTCAGAACGCTGATGATACCGGCTCTGTTTGGCGTATCGGTTGGGCAAATTAACCTGCTGCTCGACACCTTTATCGCCAGCTTTCTGGTCACCGGGTCTATCAGTTGGCTGTATTATTCAGACCGTTTATTAGAGTTTCCGCTGGGCTTATTCGGCATTGCCATCGCGACCGTTATTTTGCCCACATTGTCGCGGAATCATGTGGGCAAAGACGAACTGGGGTTTTCCGGTAACATGGACTGGGCGGTAAGAATGGTTAGCTTACTGGGCATTCCGGCGGCTGCAGGGTTGGGCGTGCTGGCAGAGCCTATCTTGTCTGTCATTTTCCAGCGCGGTGCCTTTACGGCAGAAACCGCCCGCATGGCCTCGTACAGTTTAATGGCATATGCCTTTGGGCTGCTGAGTTTTATGCTGGTGAAAGTGCTGGCTCCCGGTTACTACTCGCGCCAGGATACCAAAACGCCGGTGAAAATTGGCATCTGGTGCATGGCTGCCAATATGCTGTTTAATCTTATCTTTGCGGTGCCTTATGGCTATGTGGGGCTGGCGATCGCCACCAGTTTGTCTGCTACCCTGAACGCAGCGTTGTTGTATAGTGGGTTAACCCGGCAAAAAGTGTATACCATGAGCCGTCTGACCCTGGGGTTTGTGGTACGGGTGATTTTCTCAACCTGTGCGATGGTTGCCGCCATTTTGTGGATGCAGCAGGGCGTTGATTTTACGGGGCTGGATATACGTGACAAAATCATCTCATTAACACTGACAATTTTGCTGGCTGTTGGCGTTTTCAGCGCCTGTTTGTTTAGTTTCGGCATTCGCATGCGCCATTTCAAAGCCAAGGCCTTTTAGCGATTGGTATTGCTGGCCGGGTAGTTTATAATCGCCGGCTTTGTAGCATATTCATCTCAACAAAAAGGTTGCTGTAAAACGTGGAGCTAATCCGGGGCCTTAACAATTTAAAAGACCATCATCACGGCTGTGTACTGACCATCGGTAAGTTTGACGGGGTTCATCTGGGGCACCAGGCGGTGCTGGCGAATGTCATTGAACAAGCCCGCAGATTGTCATTACCGGCCACCGTGATGGTGTTTGAGCCTCATCCGGAAGAAGTCTTTACGCCGGATTCGGCACCTGCCCGAATTAGCCCGCTGGCCGAAAAATACCAGTTGCTTAAGGCGCAGGGGGTAGACCGCCTGTTATGTGTGCGTTTCAATGCGCAGTTTGCCGCCCAGTCACCCGATGAGTTTATTGAACACCTGCTGGTGGAAAAACTCGGCGTGAAGTTTCTGGTAGTCGGCGATGATTTTCGCTTCGGTAAAGCCCGTCTGGGAGACTTTAGCCGGCTTGAACTGGCCGGTAAACAATTTGGTTTTGACGTTGTTAGTACCCGAAGCTATCGCATGGAAGATTGCCGGATAAGTTCCACGGCAGTACGCGAAGCACTGGCTGCAGGCAACTTTAGTCTGGCTCACACTATGCTCGGCCGGTCGTTTTTTATTGCTGGCCGGGTTATCCACGGCGAGAAGAAAGGGCGCACCATTGGGTTTCCAACGGCTAACGTTTTGCTTAATCGGGTTCAGACGCCCATCACCGGGGTGTTTGCCGTTAAGCTGAATATCGCCGGTAAGTTATATACCGGGGTTGCCAATATTGGCTCAAGGCCTACGGTAAACGGTCAGCGTAAGCAGCTTGAAGTGCATATTTTTGACTTTGCCGGTTCGCTATACGGCCAGCGTATTACTGTGGTTCCGGTAGCCAAAATCAGAGATGAACAGCGCTTCAGTGGTCTGGACGCGCTGCGGGAGCAAATCGCTCTCGACGTTGCCAAAGCACAACACATTTTAACGAATAACGACGACCTGCTGCAGGTCTGAATCCGGGATAACTCCCGATAACGTGGACGGATAGAACAAAAGCTATGAGTGATTACAAAGCCACATTGAATTTGCCGGAAACCGCCTTCCCGATGCGAGGAAACCTGGCGCAACGCGAACCGCAGATGCTGAAAAGCTGGGAAAAAGACGGCTTGTATCAGCAAATTCGCCAGGCAAAAGCCGGTAAAACGCCTTTTGTATTGCATGACGGCCCTCCCTACGCCAATGGCAATATTCACATTGGTCACGCGGTCAACAAAATCCTCAAAGATATTATTGTTAAGTCCAAAACCTTAGCCGATTTTGATGCGCCTTATGTGCCTGGCTGGGATTGCCACGGATTGCCGATCGAATTAATGGTCGAAAAGAAAGTTGGTAAGCCCGGTAAAAAAGTCACGGCGGCTCAATTTCGCCAAAAATGCCGTGATTACGCGCAGAAGCAAATTGAGGGTCAGATGACTGACTTCAAACGTCTGGGCATCCTCGGTGAGTGGGCCAAACCATACAAAACCATGGATTTTGATTCAGAAGCGAATATTGTGCGTGCGCTGGGCAAAATCATCGACGCAGGTCATCTGGAAAAAGGCTTTAAGCCGGTACACTGGTGTACTGATTGCGGTTCTGCACTGGCAGAAGCCGAAGTGGAATATAAAGATAAAACGTCACCGGCTATCGACGTTAAATTCCCGCTGGCAGATGTCGAGACGTTTGCCACAGCTTTTGGCCTGAGCAGCGACGAGCTAACCGCGCATAAAGCCGGCGTAGTGATCTGGACTACCACACCATGGACCTTACCAGCCAACCTGGCGGTGAGCTTACATCCGGAGTTAGAATATTCACTGGTTGAATTTGGCGATGAATCTCAGTGGATGATGCTGGCGACCGACCTGGTGGAAAGCTGCATGCAGCGCTATGGCGTTGAAGAATACAAAACCGTGGCTACTTGTTTAGGTCAGGCACTGGATAAAGCTAAACTACAGCATCCGTTCCTCGATAAAACATCGTTAATCGTACTAGGTGATCACGTCACTACCGACGCGGGTACCGGTTGTGTTCATACCGCGCCAGCTCACGGTGTGGACGACTTTAACGTCTGTAAGCACTACGATATCGAGGTTTATAACCCGGTAGGTAATAATGGGGTTTATCTGGAAAACACGCCACTGTTTGCCGGTATGCACGTATTTAAAGCCAATCAGCCTATCATCGATACCCTGGCTGAAAGCGGCAACCTGGTGCTGAATGTTAACTTTGAACACAGCTACCCCCATTGCTGGCGCCACAAAACGCCAATTATCTTCCGCGCCACGCCGCAGTGGTTTATCAGTATGGACAAACTGGGTCTGCGCGAGCAGTCACTGGAACAAATTCGTAACACGGAGTGGATCCCGGAGTGGGGCGAAAACCGTATCACCAAGATGGTGGAAGGTCGACCTGACTGGTGTATCTCTCGTCAGCGTACCTGGGGCGTGCCGATCCCTCTGTACATCCACAAAGTGAGTGGTGAATTACACCCTGATACCGCTTCTCTGATCGAGAAGGTCGCAGTGCAAATAGAAAAGACTGGCATTCAGGCCTGGTGGGACATCGACGATGCCGCCTTGTTAGGCAGCGATGCCGACCAATACGACAAAGTGACCGACACGCTGGATGTATGGTTCGATTCAGGCGTAACACACTATTTTGTTGTGGACTGCCGTGACGATATTCCGGCCAAAGCCGATTTATATCTGGAAGGCTCCGACCAACACCGAGGCTGGTTTATGTCGTCACTGATGACATCCACCGCCATGCATGGTCATGCACCGTACCGTCAGGTACTGACCCACGGATTTACCGTTGACGCCCAGGGCAAGAAAATGTCCAAGTCACTGGGTAACGTGGTAGCGCCGCAGGAAGTCACCAACAAGCTGGGCGCCGATATTCTGCGTCTGTGGGTGGCGTCTACCGACTATCGTGGTGAAATTGCGGTATCTGATGAAATCCTGAAACGGGCGGCCGACAACTACCGTCGCTTGCGTAACACCGCGCGGTTCTTACTGGCCAACCTGAATGGGTTTAATCCTGAAACCGATGCAGTGGCCGAGTCCGATATGGTGGCGCTGGATCGTTGGGTGGTGTCTCGGGCCAAACAGTTACAAGCTGAAATTGTCGCTGATTATGAAAAGTACGACATGCTGGTGGTTTCCCAAAAACTGGCTCACTTCTGTTCCATTGAACTGGGCAGCTTCTACCTGGATATCGTTAAGGATCGTCAGTATACCGCCAAAGCAGATAGCGTAGCCCGTCGTTCTTGCCAGACCGCGCTGTACCATATTGTGGAAGCGCTGGTTCGCTGGATGGCACCCATCACCAGCTTTACCGCACAGGAAATCTGGCAGGAACTGCCGGGCGACAGAGCCCGCTTTGTGTTTACCGAAACCTGGTATCAGGGATTCAGTGACTTTGCTGAAGATAACACATTTAACGATGCATACTGGAAACAGGTAATGGTGGTTAAAGATGCGGTTAACCAGGCACTGGAACAAGCTCGCAAAGCGCAGTTACTGGGTGGCTCACTGGAGGCCTCTGTTACCTTGTATGCCGATGATTCACTTAAGAGCCAGTTGGCACTGTTGGCAGATGAATTACGCTTTGTCCTGATCACCTCTGGTGTGAGCGTTGAGGCGTTGGCGAATAAGCCGGCTGATGCTACTGCCACCGAAGTCGAAGGCTTGTTTGTCAGTGTGGCGAAAAGCAGCGGTGAGAAGTGCGTTCGTTGCTGGCACGTACGCGATGATGTGGGTTCACACAGTGAACATCCGGAACTCTGTGGACGCTGTGTAACCAATGTTGATGGTGACGGAGAAACACGTCACTATGCCTAAGTTCATCAGCGAAACCGGCTTGCGCTTTTTATGGATTAGCGCGATCACTGTGATACTTGATCTGTGGAGCAAGTACGCCGTGATGGGTAGCATGGAGTTATATGAATCGGTCCAGCTGGCACCGTTTTTCAACTTCACTTATGTGCATAATTACGGCGCCGCGTTTAGCTTTCTGCATGACTCAGGCGGCTGGCAGCGCTGGTTTTTTACTGCCATTGCGGTAGCCGTTTGCAGCGTGATCCTTTGGTGGCTCAAGCAAACGCCTAAACAACAAAAGCTGCTGCCGGTAGCCTTTAGTTTTATTTTAGGCGGCGCGCTGGGTAACGTTTACGACCGAATCGTGCATGGATATGTCATCGATTTTCTGGATTTCTACGTAAATGACTGGCATTGGCCGGCTTTTAATCTGGCCGACAGCGCCATTTTTATTGGGGCTGCTCTGCTTATCTGGGACATGCTGACCAGTAAAGACGAAAAAGCATCAACCAGTAGCGCTAATTAACCTGAACGTAGAGAGAGTGATTGTGAGCGAAGCATCAAAAATTATCGGTGATAAGAGCGAAGTCATTATGCACTTTGACCTCAAGCTGGCAGATGGTTCTGCCGCCGACAGTACACGAGTGAATAAAAAGCCAGCCAAACTGGTGATGGGGGATGGCAGCCTTACGCCAAACTTCGAAGCCTGTTTACTTGGCTTGTCAGCCGGCGACAAGAAATCCTTTGAGCTGGCTCCCGAAGATGCCTTTGGCCAGCCTAACCCGGATAATGTGCATCACATGGATAAAACCCGCTTTGCCGCTGACATGACCCTTGAAGAAGGGATGATCATGGCTTTTGCGCAACCGGACGGCAGTGAAGTGCCCGGGATCATTCGCAGTATTGCCGGCACCTCGGTCACGGTGGATTTTAATCATCCGCTGGCTGGACAAACTGTGATCTTTGATGTTGAAATCATCGATGTTATCAACGCTTAGACCTAAGTAAGGGCGTATCATGCAAATTCATTTAGCGAATCCCCGAGGATTTTGTGCCGGCGTTGACCGGGCAATAACCATCGTTGAACGGGCGTTGGAAATTTTTCAGCCTCCTATTTACGTACGCCACGAAGTGGTCCACAACAAATTTGTTGTGGATGGCCTGAAAGAGCGGGGTGCGATCTTTGTGGATGAACTGGATGAGGTGCCTGACGATAATATTGTTATCTTCTCTGCACACGGGGTATCCCAGGCCGTTCGTCAGGAAGCTGAGCGTCGCGGTTTGAAAGTGTTTGATGCGACCTGTCCGCTAGTTACTAAAGTGCATCTTGAAGTCACCCGCGCCAGTCGTCGTGGTACGGAATGTATTTTGATTGGTCACGCCGGACACCCGGAGGTCGAAGGGACCATGGGCCAGTACGATAATCCTGAAGGCGGCATCTATCTGGTTGAGTCCAGTGACGATGTGCAAACGCTGGAAGTTAAAAACCCCAATGCGTTGTATTATTGCAGTCAGACGACGTTATCGGTAGATGATACGGCTGAAGTCATTGACGCGCTGCGTGAGCGTTTCCCTGCGATCGAAGGGCCGCGCAAAGACGATATTTGTTACGCTACGCAAAACCGTCAGGATGCGGTACGCGAACTGGCCCAGGACTGTCAGGTGTTGTTGGTAGTGGGCGCGCAAAACAGCTCTAACTCCAATCGCCTGCGTGAGCTGGCAGGCAAAATGGGCGCGCAGGCTCATCTGATTGCTGATGAAAACTGTATTCAGCGGGAATGGCTCGATGGCGTAGAACATATCGGTGTTACCGCCGGTGCCTCCGCACCAGAGATTCTGGTAAAACGGGTTATTCAGCGATTACTCGACTGGGGTGCGGTAAAAGCCAGTGAGCGAAGCGGTCGTGAAGAAAGTATTGAATTTGCCGTGCCTAAAGAATTACGTGTTAAGCAGGTAGGCTAGGCGACGCTTTAACTACCCGCCTCGCCGAACCCTGAGGTCGGCGGGGCAAGCAGGCTGTACTCACTATTACCAGCAACTGGCTGGCAAACGGTTCATCGACTCATCCAGCGTGAGAGTGGTGCAGCCGGTATCACTGGTTTGACTCCCTTTGGCTGTAGCGGTAAGCGTAAAGGTAGTGGCGCTGACGTTACTGACAGTGAAGGTGTAAAAATCTGAAGCCGGGATAGCAATATCACTGGCAGCACCGTAAGTGATGTTTTGCAATCTGAAATTCTCCTGACTCATATGCATTTGCATAAACGCCGTTTGTGCATCGCCCCTTCTCGACTCTCTTACCTGACTCTGATAAGCAGGCAGTGCTACTGCCGCCAGAATGCCCATTATCACCACGGCAATCATCAGCTCTGTCAGCGTAAATCCTGTTGTTTTCATCAGATAGTTGTTCCCTGTAAAGCCAGTTGATTCATCATAACCTGATACTCCAAATTTACGTCCTATCAGTCAACTGAACGCACGTACGGCTCTTATTCTAAAGCCACTGTTTGGTTGGCGACTATCTAACAACCATTCTTAAGACCAGCAGAAACAAGCTAAAGCAGTATGCAGAATGTGTCATCAGACGAGACACAGACTGCTGCTTCTGTGAGGAGTTCGGTGTGTGGTGAGTACAACAGAGAGATTTATTGCGAAATGAATGTTAGATATCAGGGCGGTTACACGTTAATTGAAATTATGATTGCCATGACGTTGGCTGTTGGTTCTTTGGCCGCTGTGTCGTCGCTGGTGGGTTATGGAGTGGGAGTTAACGGCAATTTACTTAACAGTGCCAGGCTTAATGAAGAATTAGGCAACGTTTATGCGCTTATCATCGCAGACTTACGACGAACTGGTTATTCTGGAAATACCAAGGCTATGGTTTCTCAGCCGGATGCTAACCCCTCGCCATTTAATCAATCTATCTCAATCAGCGAGTATCCCGGTGAAACTGCACAAAGCTGCGTATTGTTTAGCTACGACAGTAATGACAATGGCACACTCGACCTGGCCTCACCCAATGAGAACTTCGGTTACCGACTCCTTGATGGCACGGTAGAAATTCGACGTAACTCTCTCGATTGCACCAGTAATGGTTGGGAAGACTTAACCGACAGCAGTGTAGTCAACGTTACTTCACTTAGGTTTGCCGTTAAGCAAACGGTTCAACAGGGGATTACCAGCACATCAGTTACCGTTTTTCTTAGTGGAGAGTTATCAGCTAACGATAAATTGTCAAAGGTGTATCAAACCGTTGTGGTGGTGAGAAACCATGAAAGCTAAAACGACTACAGTATCCACACAAAGAGGGGCAATAGTCCTGACTTCGGTGGTTTTATTACTCACTATGGCGGCACTGGTGACCTTATATACCGGTCAGGTTAAGTCCTTTGAGAACCAAATTACTTTAAATGAACAGAATCGTCTTTTGGCATTTAACAGTGCCGAGGCCGGACTTATGAAAGCCCTGGGGATTCTGTCTATAGAGCCTTACTGGGATGGTGCTCAGTTTACCGGTAGCTTGCCGGGGCAGGGCAGTTTTACCACTACGGGGAGTTGGGACGAAATACTCCGCGAATCCGCTACTCAGCGCTTAGTGACATTAGAATCAGTCGGACAGTCACCTGACCAGTTGTCCAAAGTAACCGTTACAGAGCAGGCATTGGTTTACCCACTTGTCGCGAATCTACCGGATGCTCCACTTGTCGTCGCAGGCGGGATAGCTGCGGGAGGTGCCTTTGAGGTAGTTGCTAATCCTGATGGTGGTGGGGCAGGAGTACCCTTGTCTGTCTGGAGCGATTTGGATGTCGATTTGCTCAATGGAAGCACTAAAACCTGTAGCCAGCAGTCCTTTGCTGAAGGCAACTGCAGCAACACCCCATATTCTCAAACCGGTATTCAGGGGCCGGATATTCTGGATGACGATGCCGGTTTTCCGGACGATTTACTTGAATATATTTTTAATGTTCCGGCAATTGAATGGGCATTATTGCGTACTGAAGCAGATGAAGTGGTATCGACCTGTACGTCGTTGGGGGCGGCATCATCGGGGGTGATCTGGGTCGAAGGTCCTTGTTACATCACAACTAATACTCTGGTGGGCAATAATACCAACCCGGTAATACTCATTGTCGCCGACGGTGACTTAACGATGAACAGTGGGTCCATGATTACCGGGCTGGTATTTTCGTTCAGAAAACCCACTACCACTATTAATTACGATATTTATATGACCGGTGGTGCCAGAGTAATTGGTGGAGTGGTAGCGAATCACATTTTAGGTCACGCTAACGGTTATTACCACTCAACTTATCACCGGGACGTCTTAACGCGGCTACAACAGCATAGTTCGTTTCAACGCCTGGCCAGAGTGCCCGGTAGCTGGCGGGATTATTAGGAGGTTTTATGCAGGTTCGCGGCTTCTCACTGGTTGAAGTGTTAATTGCCTCACTAATTATTATGCTCGGCGTTAGTGGGGTGGTGTCATTGCAGTCTGCATACATGCGTAGTGATGCGCAGGTCAGTAATCGGCATGCAGCCTTGCGGTTAGCTCAGAATAAGTTTGATGATCTGCGACAATTCGAAGCTATTGAAAGTGCTTCGGGAATTATTGCCTATGATGATATGGCTGATAATGCCGGTGGTACGATTACACCCGGCCAGGTAGATGTAACGCTCGGCACCGATGGCGAATTCCATTCGTTTTACCGTAACTGGAAAGTTGAGAATAAATATTTTAGCGACTCGAACGGTGATGGTGTTGCCGATACCTGGATGGACAGATCAACCCTGCTTGGAAGAGGCTTGCCATTACCCCCGTTTCCGGCGCAAAAACAAGTGACGGTGACAGTAGAATGGGTTGATAGCAAAGGCAACACCATGGCGATTGCAGTAGATGGGAATATAGCACCAGTATCGTTAGCGCACAGTTTTCACGCCGTCAATGAGTCTAATAACGTTAAAGCGCAGCCTCAGGTACCTTTTACGCCAGGTTCCGTGCCCGACGTCATATCTTACAATCTTGGCAATAATCAGCGGGTGGAAGCCAGCAAACCGTTACCTGACAAGATTAATCAAGGGAGTAACCAGGCTGTCGAATTGTCTTCATTTCGCTACGCCTCCGGCGGTCAGGTAAGTAAACTGCTCAAACAGGAGGATTTTTTGACCATTAACTGTAAATGCAAACTGGCTGGTAGCGGGAATGGTTATACCCCGGCAATGACGGTACTTAAAGGAGATGAGTTGGTAGATTTGCCAGGTTATCCTGAGGTAAAAGACACCGGTGTGGTGGCCGATAATCAGCAACCTACACGGTGCGATGTGTGTTGTCGGGACCATCATGACAATATGAATATGGTTGCCAGTGAAGCTTACTATCGCCTGGAAGGGGGGTTACCTCACAGTCACTATGACTCAGTTGGAGGCGGAAATTTCACTAAAGCCACCCAGGTAGGCGACCCCTATATCGAGAATTGTCGATTTAAACGCATTAACGGCTTCTATGAGCTTTCCCCCGATTGGCAACTTGTTGATGTCATTGCATTTGAAGCCTCCTTTTTGGACACTCAAACGGCACTGGACGATTATCTAAATTACACTACTGAGCTTATAGCCAGCAGAATCAGCAGTTTACCTGTTTCATCCAGCTTGGCTAGTCGCGCATTGCAGGTACCACCTGGCGACTATCAACTGATTGCCAGAGGGATTTATTTGGATAGGATGACAAGCTCCCACCTTACCACGGTGCAAGCGAAACTGGCGGCAAATGATCCGCTATGGCCGCAGATAGTCCCTTTTTATGACATCAATCTTACCCTGTTGGCCAGCTGGCACGCAGATAACCCGGTTATTGCAACAGTCACTAGCGAAACGGTGGAAACCGTTATCGATCCGGTGAATCACTACTACAGTACTTACAGCCGTGGTCGGGTAACGGGTATCCTTGATGGTGTTACGAATATCAACGTGGGTACCTACGCTGGTAACGCCGGGATTACCAGTACTCTGCCTTTATCTCCTGATGAGTACTCTCGGTTTTTTTCAGACCATATCCAGGTCCGGGTCGATAGTAGCGCAAGTGCACCATGAATCAGCATTCAGGGTAGGGCGGAATAGCCTGAGTCAGCGCACAAATCCTAACCCTGCCGGTATTGCTCACGATGACTTTGAAATCCTGCTCGGCATTAGTCAGCGTAACTGAGCCTGCATATCCCTGCGCAAGGCCACGTGGAGGTGAAAAGCGTGACTGGCTGTTATTGGCAAAAGTAGAAGCCGCCAGTTGAACAAAACGAAATTCGTCATATGAGGTCACTTTTTCGACGCCATCAATCGTGCAACTTCGAGGGCTTTGGCAGTCACAGGTCGTCTGGTCGGTAATACCTATGCACCAGTACTGGCCATCGACAATATCTATCTGAATATCCTGTTGCCTGGCGACTGCCTGATGCCGTGCAGCCTGTATCTGAAAATATACCAACTGAACTGCCCCTTTTAACTCTACAGCTTTTAACATTGTACTGAAACTTTGCACACTCTGGCTGGCAATGATTGCCGTGATTGCTACGATTATGAGTAATTGAATTAGTGAAAATCCGTGGGCTCGGGTGCTCATTTGTGATTCCTTTCAATTAATTGGCGCGAGATTACAGTGTATCTTGCTCGCTTTGGCTGGTGACCTGACCTGAAGCAGGTAAAAATGAGTGTGTAGGGGAGTAGGCAGTGTTTGTTATTGCAGCTAATACCTATTATCCAACTCACGTAACCAAAATAACGGAAAGTTTTCCGGCAGTTGGTTAGTATAGAGTCATATGGTAGGAGTCAGTAATGCACATGCAACCACCCAGATTACACAGTCAGCATAAAGTCGCCGGAGTCGGTATGATCGAGATCCTGGTCAGCTTGTTTGTACTGACGATTGGTTTGCTGGGCGTGGCATCCTTGCAATTTACCGGTACCTTTAACAATGTGCAGGCTGCCAGCAGAAGTCAGGCGGAACTGGTTGCCCGCTATGTCTCTGAACAGATGGTTAGTGCTGCGCAACCGGCTGAGTCCGACGATGGCTGGGAAATCGATGATGCCTTCTTCAATACAGACTTCTTCAACTTTGAAACCCTTACCTGTAACGATAGTAATCTTTATGAGTGCTATTGCCTGACGTTACCAGCAACGGTGCCAAATTGCAGAACCGGGAATTGCACCAGTGCAGAAATAGCCGAATACAGCGGCTGGGAAGCCAGTTGCCAGGCGGTTGGTAGTAATCCGAATATGCGTATCAGCGTGAGCTGTACTGACCGTAACAATGGTGACGCTAAAGCTTGTACGAGTGGTTCATTGATAAATATTGCCGTGAGCTGGCCGGTTAAGAGTGACCAGCAGGCAACGGTGGCTAATGACAGTCGGTGTACTTTTAACTCAGACTCAAACCGAGCCTGTGTTATCAAAGAGGTTACCCTGTGAAACAGCAGTCTGGCTTTTCCCTGATTGAATTAATGATAAGTCTGGTATTGGGACTGGTTATTTTATCGGGCGTGATACAGGTATTTGTTAGTACCAGAGCAACAAATTCACTGAACCAGGCAATTGCAGAAGTTCAGGAGTATGGGCGATACATCACCTTAAGGCTCCAGGATGAGCTGCGTGAGGTTGGTCGTTACGACATGAATACAACCGATATCGAAGATTCAACGGATCTGGTGCTGGAGTCCAGTTTTGTTTTGCGTCAGCCCGTAGCTATCGCCAATGATTATCCGGCTATGGCGACGCTGGGTAGTACTGAGGCGGCAGGAAGTGCAAGTGATGGACTGGTGGTCAACTTGTTAGCTGAACAGGATTGTACGGGCAACCCCTTTGGTACCAATGCCACAGAGCATCTGCATATTGTAAACCATTATTTTGTTGAGAACGGCCAGTTAAAATGTATCGGCTATAACGGGCGTTATTTGCGAGGATTCAGTGGCAACCCCACACCCAGTGCAGAAGTTGTATTGCTCGATGGCGTAGATAACATGCAAGTTGAATACGGGTTATCAGCAGATGTTACAGACAATGATGGTCGGGTAGTGACCTATGTGGATGCCAGCGAACTCGGCAATGCTCGCCTGGCAAATCAGCAAGTCGTAGCGATCCGCCTGGCTTTATTACTTAAAAGCGCACCTATTAATCTGCAAAATATCGCAAACGAAAAGGTCAGGTTACTTTCTGAAGCCCCGGTGACTTTGGACCAGCAGCATTATTATCAGGTGTATACGGTTTCAGTCGCGCTACGAAATAGTCTTAATTATGTAGGGAGTGCCGTGTTATGAAACAGCAACAACAGGGCATGGTGCTGGTATTCGCGCTGATCATGCTGCTTTGCGTAACCCTGCTTGGGGTTGCAGCGGTTAGCACCAGCTTGTCTCAAACTAAGATGGCCAACTCTGTGCAGGCTCAGGGGCTTACCTTTGATGCCGCGGAAGCAGCAATTGCCGGCGTAGTGTTTGAATCTGAGGATCAGATTGTTTTATCTGATGTAAATCTGGATGACCCCCTCACTGCGGCTCGCCAGGGGCTTACGTTTGACCCGCAAACCGATACCCTGGAGTGTGTCAATGATACGGATTGGATTAATCGACAGCTGACTAGCGGCGGCTTAAAAAAAGGTCAGCAAAATACCGCTACCGGCAATTTTCATACTCAACCTGATGTAACCAGTTGGTCACGCACCGCGTTTGTGCAGGAAAAGCCTTGTCGGGGCTCCAGTAATGTTATTGGCAGCGGTGGATTACGCTGCCACGTTTTTGTCGTGCGCGGATGTGGACAGATTGATGGTAAACGAACTATCACCGCGAATTCACTGACAGTTGCAGTATTTGGTCCTTCATCGGAGGCACAATAATGAAACGAGTATCACCAGCCTGGTTAGCCAGCCTTTTTTTATGTGCCGCAGCACAACATGCTACCGGCGATGACCTGGATATCTTTCTTGGGACATCCAATGCCGCGCAAACTTATAACCCAAATGTACTGTTTATCATGGATACCTCCGGCAGTATGGGAAGCAAGGATGGTGGTTCCGAGTCGCGAATGTTACGGGTACAAAATGCCCTGAAAGATGCCCTGGCTTCGGCCACCAATATCAACGCTGGTTTGATGAGGTTTTCCGACCACGGCGGGCCGATACTGTACCCTACCACGAATATTGACCAATCCATTGACGCCCAGTTAAGTAGCTCAACCAATGCGTCTGCCAATGATGGCTATGAAATATCATCATCGGTATATACCAATACAGATGAAATCATCCTTAGCTTTTCCACATCGCCGGTTACCTCAGCTTTTCGCTTTGAAGACCTGAATATTCCTCGCGGCGCCACCATTACTTCAGCGTACCTTAAATTTACTTCTGCCCAGTACAATATTGCCAGTACCAATATTACTATTGCCGGTGAATTAACCGGTAACAGTTCAGCGCTCACCAGTGCCAGCGGTTCCATAAGTAGCAAAACGCAAACTGCTGCAGTGATTGACTGGAGTACGGATAATGATTTTCCTTCAGATGGAGACGACGTTAGCTCACCGGATATTGCGCCGGTCATTCAGGAAATCATTGATCAGAGTAGCTGGTGTGGCAACAACGCACTGACCGTGTTGATCAACGGTGAGGGTACAAGTACCTCAAGCAACCGTCGTGTAATGGCCTACGATGATGGTACTGGTACCGCTCCGCAACTGGTTATTGCTTATGATCAAACTTCGGCTACCGGTTGTGTAGCAGGGGAGGCTCAGTATCAGATTGCTGATTCTTATGACAATGTGGAAGAAGCCACTAATGGCTGGGAATCTACCGGTCGTGAGCTGACATTTCGGGATAGCTCGAATAGCTATATCGGTTTACGTTTTACTGATGTCAATATTCCTCAGGGCGCGACTGTGACCAATGCGTACCTGGAATTTACCGCTTATGATACGGACACCAGAAATGGTGCCACCATGCTTATCAGAGGAATAGATCAGGACAACGTTAGTAATTTCAGATATCACAGCCGCAATGATCTGCGGAATATTGGCAAAACTGGCGGTGTCACCTGGAGTATTCCTGACTTCAGGCGCAACAGGACGTATCAGACCGGTGACCTGAGTAGCATAATCAATGGCATTGTTGGTCGCAGTGGCTGGCAAGCAGGCAACGCTCTGGGGTTCGTACTGAGTGATTTTGACGAATTACGTGGTGCCTATTCATATAGCGGTAAACCTTCGCGGGCGCCCAGACTTTATATCGAATTTAACGGTAACGCCACTGCTGGAAACAGTCTTTCAGTCAGAGATTTATTAATCAGTCAGGTCGATGACCTGTCGGCAAATGGTTTAACGCCCATCGTTGATACACTTTATGAGGCGGCTTTGTATTATGGCGGCCGGCAGGTGGACTATGGTTTAACCCGGGGTAACTCGTCGGTTTCGTCCAGCGTGCGCAGCAGTACCCGCGTTAGTCACCGCGATGCTTACACGGGGGCTGATTCGGTGCTTCCGTATGGCTGCGATCCGGAAAACCTCAGCGATTACGATTGCATTAACGAATATATACCCAGTGGTGCGCAGTACATCAGCCCGGTAACAGATTTACAGTGTCAGACCAATAACCATATTGTGCTGCTCTCAGATGGTGAAGCCAATAACAACCACAGTGCCGCGAAGATTCAGGCATTACTTAACAGTAATTGCCAAAGCTCGTCCTCTGGTGAATATTGTGGATTGGATTTGGTTTCGAATATCAGCAAATCGGCAACTTCCGTCATTGGCCCGAAAGTCACCACGCATACCATTGGCTTCGCGGCAAACAACAATGCGAATAACTTCCTGTATCGATTGGCATTGCAAAGTGGCGGCGGTTTTTACACAGCTAATAACTCCACCGATCTGCTAAATGCCTTCGAGACCATATTAAGGGCCGTTAAAGATGTGAATGCGACCTTCGTATCTCCCGGGGTAGCGGTGAACCAGCTAAACCGCCTGACACACCAGGATGAGCTTTACTATGCGCTGTTTAAACCGGCTGAGGGTACCTTATGGCCGGGAAATCTGAAAAAATATCGGATTTCCGGCGATACGGTATACGACCAAAATGGCCTGGCTGCCATTGATACCAATACCGGTTTCTTTGCCGATAGCTCACACAGTTACTGGTCGCTGTTTCAGGACGGCGCAGATGTTCGCGAGGGGGGCGCAGCCTCACTGTTGCCATTAACCCGAAATGTGTACTTCTTTGATGGCCCGGGTAGTATCGTATCGGGTGCTAATCAGGTGCATGAAAATAACAGTGCAATTACTACTGCTACCATGGACACCGATGGTGAAGCCGACCCGCAGGGGCTGCGTGAGATACTGCTCAAATGGACGCGAGGTGTAGATATCAAAGACTATGATGGCGATGGAAATATCACCGAATCCCGTTTGCAAATGGGTGACCCTATCCACTCGCAACCCGTGATTGTTAATTATGGAAATAATGATTCAGTGATATTTATTGCCACCAACCATGGCTTCTTGCATGCCTTTGATGCAGAAACCGGCACTGAATATTACTCGGTGACGCCTAAATCCCTGCTGTCCAATATCAAGGATTTCTATCAGGATAACTCCAGCTATCGTCATATTTATGGACTGGATGGCCACATGGTGTTACGTGAATTCAACAATAAAAAGTATCTTTATGTGGGTATGCGTCGTGGTGGCCGGGATTATTACGTATTTGATATAACTAGCAAAACATCCCCTTCTTTAGTCTTTAAAATTGAGGGTGGCAGCACCGGGCTGGATAAACTGGGCCAAACCTGGTCACGACCAATTATCACCAAAATGAATATGGGCGGAACATCTTATAATGTAATGATAGTCGGTGGCGGCTATGACGAAACTCAGGACACTAACCAGGTTAAAACAGCTGATGCGGTGGGCAATGCCGTAATGATATTTAATGCTGATACCGGAGCTCTATTATGGCAATCATCTGATAGTGGCGCAGACCTGAACCTGAGTGAGATGCAATACTCCATACCGGGCCATATCGCAGCTATTGACCGCGACAGTGATGGCTATGCTGATCATTTATACGCCACGGATATGGGTGGCCAGATATTCCGATTTGATGTTTATAATGGCAAATCCGGCAGCGACTTCATTAAAGGTCAGCGGATCGCAGATTTAGCGGGTGCGGGTAATTCTGATAACCGCCATTTCTATTATGGCGTTGATGTTGCTGAGGTAGCACTTGGTAGCAGTAATTTTTACGCGGTAGTGGTTGGCAGTGGCTGGCGCGCCAATCCGCTTGATGATGTGGTCAACGATAGATTTTACATGATTAAGGACACCGGCGTATTCACGCCTGATACGAATGGCGACTTCACTTTTCCGGCTACGATCACGGAAAACGATTTGTTCGATGCCACCAGTCACAGCCTTACCCATAGTAATGATTCAACCAGAGAACTTGCTATCACGGAATACGAGAGTAAGCAGGGATGGTTCTTAAAAATGCAGACCTCCGGGGAAAAAATTCTCTCCTCGCCGGTTATTGTTAACTACAAGGTTTTCTTTACCAGCTACGTGCCTGCGTCGAGCAGCACCAGCGCCTGTGCACCACCGGCGGGGAATAGCCGGGCATATCTGGTAAGCCTGGTTGATGGTAATGCGGTGGGCGATCTGAATGGTGATGATGAGCTGGATGAAAATGATCGCTTTGCAACGTTGACGCAAACCGGTATTGCCCCTGATACTAAGATCCTCATAGAAGATGCTACTAACCCCACAATTTGCTTAGGTACTGAATGTGTATCGGCGGTAGTACCAGTGGATGAAGATGGCAATCCGGAGGCCTGTGCTTCAGACTTTGAATGCCTGAGTCAGAATATATTTGGCCGCTATCAGCGGGTAATGCGTGGTAGCTGGTCAACCGAAGTGGAGCAATAATAGTTATGACCAAACCAGCAGGGTTTACTTTAATCGAAGTTATGATCGCGGTGGTCATCGTCGGTATTATCGCCGCAGTGGGATACCCGTCGTACCAGTCAATGATGGTTAGTGCTAACCGCAGTACGGCTCAGGCTGATCTGATGGGCTTCGCCTCGGCAATGGAACGCCATTATGCAACAACTTTCAGTTATAACGGTGCGGCCACCGGTACCGGTAATACCGGGTCGCCTGCGGTTTTTACGGCATACTCACCATCAACTGAGCCCGCATCCAAGAAAAAGTACACGCTTACTATTCATGCTGTGAGTACTGATGGCAACAGTTATGAGCTACGCGCGGTTCCGGTAAGCGGCACTCCACAGGCGGGTGACGGTACGTTATATATATTCAGTGATGGGCGTAAAGCCTGGGATCAGAACAGTGACGGAAGTATTGGCAGCAGCGAATACTGCTGGTCTTGCTAATTTATTAACTACAGGTTAAAGCAGAACCAGCATGGTTTTCATTAATACCGTCGTCATCTGAGTCCTGAGCAATGGCGATTTTACCGTAACCATTAATAATCAGGCCAACAGCTTTATCTGCTTTACTTGTGTCGTCGCAAATTATCAACGTAGTGGTGACATTAGAGCCGCCCCTTGCATCAAAAACAAGGGCTTGAGAGGGCGCTTTAATTTTAACACTGCTATGCAGCTTTTCAGTGGAACTCAGTAAGGTTTCATTTGTGCCACGTTTACCGTTGCCGTCCACATCATAAAAAGCCATGCTTGGGTAAGTCCAGTTACTGAGACAATTCGTATAATCCGAAGAAGGGCACATAACCACCTCGGTTTGCTCTTCCATGGCTTTAAAACGGGCAAGGCGGGCCAATGCGCTTAGTTCATTGATTTCTTTGGTCAGAATGGAATGGTTTATGAATCCGCGGGCGCCAGGCACTACCACGCCAGCAATAATACTTAGCACAGCAACGGTCACCATAAGTTCGACCAGTGTATAGCCTGAATGTCGCATAGAGAGCATCTTCATAGAATTGATTCTGATTGTAGTTTATCGTACAACCAGATCTATTGTTTATGAAAATAAACACCTAAGTATCGCTGTACGGCTGATTCGACATCACAGTGCTGATCAACATCAGCAGTTGATATAATGCCTGCTGACAACATGGCGTCTTTTAACGTAGACTGTATACAAGTTATAAAAACTCTGGATTATCTAATGGATAAACAAGCGGTTATTGAGGAAATGAAAGTACTGCCCGTGATTGACGTGGTGTACGAAGTTACCCGACGGGTAGGGTTTATTAAGCAACAGCTCAAACAGTCGGGCATGAATGCCCTGGTGCTAGGCATCAGTGGCGGGATCGACTCCTGCACGCTGGGACGGCTGGCTCAACTTGCTATCGATGAGCTTAATCAGGAACATCATGAGAAGTATCAGTTTGTGGCGGTACGTTTGCCATACAGTGTGCAGGCTGACGAAGAAGACGCCCAGGCGTCGATTGATTTTATTCAGCCTACTCAGTCTATTGCAGTGAACGTGCAGCCCGGTGCTGACGCTATTCACCAGGAAACGTGCTCGGCATTAAGTGCCGCCGGCTTGTTGCCAGCAGATGAAAGCAAGCAGGATTTCGTAAAAGGTAACGTTAAAGCCCGTAGCCGCATGGTCATACAATACGAAATTGCCGGCATGGTTGACGGGTTGGTGCTGGGCACCGATCACTCGGCTGAAAACATCACTGGTTTTTACACTAAGTATGGTGACGGGGCCTGTGATTTGGCACCGCTGTTTGGCTTAAGTAAACGCCAGGTTCGCCAGGTTGCCGAGCATTTAGGTGCGCCGGCTAAAATTATTCATAAGGCCCCTACTGCCGATCTGGAAACGTTGTCGCCACAGAAAGCCGATGAACAGGCATTAGGGCTAACCTATGACCAGATTGATGATTTTCTCGAAAATAAACCGGTTGCAGCGGAAGTCTCTGAAAAGTTACTGTATATTTATAAACGTACACAACATAAACGTGTACCCATTCCTACTATTTACGATGAGTAAACGACGATGAAAAAAATTGAAGCAATCGTTAAGCCGTTTAAACTCGATGACGTTAGAGAAGCGCTTGCCGATGTGGGTATTGCTGGCATGACAGTGACCGAAGTGAAAGGCTTTGGACGTCAGAAGGGGCATACTGAACTTTACCGGGGCGCTGAGTACCAGGTCGACTTTTTACCAAAAGTAAAAATTGAAATCGTGCTTGATGATGAGCGGGTAGATTTAGCCGTTGAAACTATTCTGAAAGCGGCAAAAACCGGTAAGATTGGTGACGGTAAAATCTTTATTTATTCTGTGGAAGAGGCGATTCGCATTCGTACTTCAGAGCAGGGCGACGAAGCGATTTAAACGCGCTAACGCCAATCTCAACAAAAAAAGGAGTGCCAGGCACTCCTTTTTGTTTTTCCTTTGCAGGGCACTCTGTGGCGCAACCTTAGTGGTTGCAGCCGCCCTTCCCGTGAACGTGGCCATGGGCAAGTTCGTCTTCGGTAGGTTCACGTACATCAAGCACTTCAACTTCGAATGATAAAGCAATACCCGCCAACGGGTGGTTACCGTCGATGATCACTTCATCATCTGTTTTCTCAATCACAATAACTGACTGCTCACCGGCATCGGTGGTAGCGCGAAATTGCATGCCAGGCTCTACTTCCATGCCTTCAAACATTGAAGCTGGCACAGCTTGCACCAGATGATCGAGACGTTCACCATAGGCTTTTTCCGGAGCAACGGTGACATCAAAATTTTCACCGGCGGCTTTACCCTGCAGGGCCTCTTCAAGACCACTGATTAAAAAACGACTGCCAAGCAGTGCGGATAATGGCTCTCCACCGGTGGATGAATCAAGCTCGGTACCATCTTCGGTGCTTACGGTGTAGTGCAGGGTTACTACACTGTTTTGCGAAATCTGCATAATCTCTGCCTTTTCGGAGGTTGTAAAAAATAAAAAATATACGCCGTGCGCCTTATTTAGAGCGTATACGGCAAGTCACAATGAATCAACTCCAATGCCGGATTAGTTGACAGTCTGAAGGCATCTTCAGAGGTGGTATCATTATTGACGATGGCCAGCAGCCAGGTTTCTTCGCCGAGTACCGCAGTACGCAGGATCGTACCACCAGAGCGCCAGTGTTCGCCAGCCTGCTTCTCCAGTTTGGCACTGGCTATATCATCACAAGCCTGAGGGAGCTTGAATATCATCGCTGCTCGCTTGTTTTTGCCCAGATAACGGGTCCGGGCAACCACTTCCTGACCCATGTAGCAACCCTTGTTAAAGTCGATGGCATCAAGGGCCTGAAGATTCATCATTTGCGGCACGTACTGATTAACCTGTTCTTCACCGGTTAATGCAGGAATGCCGTTGGCAATGTCGAGGGCTGTGGCTGCGGTTTCTTCAAACAGTGCTATTTCGCCCTGGCTTACGGCCTCAACAAATGCCTGGGAACTGGCTTTCTTTAAGGCAACGCAATAAGCCCCGTTGGGGTAATCCAGAGCAATACAAAACCCAGCGTCTGACTCGGTCAGTGCCATAGGAGTGTCGGGTAGTGCACTGAAAGTGACTTTCAACAAGGCTGCGGCGTTATCACCCTGAACAAAATAAAAATCAAAGCCATCCGTTTCAGGCGTAATAGCGATCTTTGAAAAGACGCCGTATTTTTTGAGCTGTTCCACCGAAGCCGCTAATCCGCTGCTGCCCGCCAGCAGATAGATTGCTGATGTGGTGTTTGCCACCAGGCTCACACTCCAGCTCTTGCCTTTAAAATCACAGTGGGCACTGCGTCGCGCGGTTGCATCAGCCATCTTGTTAATATCAATGGTTAACTGACTGTGCAAAAACGTTTTGGCATCTTCGCCGGTAACGCTCACACAGGCCATCGACGACAAAGATACGACGAAATTCTCGGGAAAGGCATCCAGTTGAGCGGGAAGCGGGGAATACGGTTGCATAATGATATAAGCGCCTGATGTTTTAAAATTACCTGCAGGTGTATATGAGGGGCAATGGGAGGAAGATCAAGGGGAATTTTATTCACTGTGTCTGCCCGCAGCCGTTAGATATCACTGCGTTCGCCGTCGCAGGCCAAAAACGGACAGACGCGTAGGCTCAGGATGGCCGGGAGCGCTGCATTTACCCGCAGTTTGACTCCTTATGGCCAGTATCAACCTGCATCCAACCATGATATATTTGCCGCCATGACTATTTCACACAATCAACCGGTTATGTTTACTGCAAAACGTTATGCACGATTGAAATGGGCCTGCCGTCGCGGCATGCTGGAGCTGGATGTACTGTTACAGCCATTTGTTGAAGAAGCGTTTAATGATCTGTCTGAACAGGACAAGGAAACCTTCGAACGGTTACTGACCTGTGACGACCCGGATTTGTTTGCCTGGTTTATGGGCCATCAGGCGTGTAACGACCCTGAACTGGCCAGGATGGTCGATACGATTGTCAGCCGGGTTAAAGTATAGCGTTACATTAAACCCGTCTGTGAGTCAGCCAGTTTACCGTTGTTTGCTGGCTGTTGCGGCACTGGGCATCATTGCGGTGTTGGCAAGCTCACTATGGTCGGCTGGCATCACCGGTTTGGTGAGTTTGTGCCTGATCGTATTCTGGCCGTTGTCGGGATTACATCATCCTGAAACCTGGATTGTTGGTGAATCTGGTGAAGGCTATACCCTGTCAGTTAACGGCATGGGCGATAGCTGGCAAATCAGCCCGCGCTCAAAGCTGCTTCCGTTTGCATTGTATTTAGTTCGGTATTGCCGGCAGTCGCAGCGAAGCCAGTCGGGCTGGCTCTTCCCCTGGCAGGTCAGGGACAAGGACTATCGCAGACTCGCCAGGATTGTGTTTAGGCAAGGACAACTCTGAATGTTAGGACTTTACTTGCAGGCAGGCTTTAAGAAAGCCGCTGCCATTACGCCGTCGACACTCGAAAGTCTGCAGCGAGCCCCGGTACTGTGGCAAACCTTTTTACCCAGTGCCCGCCACTATCGAAAATATTGTAAGTTGGTGGGCTGGGAAAACCCAACCCTGATGCACCCTTTTTACTGGCAGGTACGAGGGCTTTCATTGCAACTGCGCTTACTGGCCCATGCTAAAAGTCCGTTCAAACTGCTCGGGCTGGTGCATTTACAAAACCGGGTGGAGGAGTACGCCGAATGCCGTACCGATATCCCCTGTGAGCTGGTGGCCCGGTTTGGTGTGGTTTACCAGCATCGCCGTGGATTAGCGGTTGAAGTGACCGTCACCGGCAATCAGCGTGGTAAACGGGTGTACAGTGCAACAGGCACTTATCTGATGCAAACCACAGTAAAACCTGGCCCTTTGCCCGCCTGTGAAAGTCAGATTGTGGCCCCCGGAGAAAATGCGACAGCCATCGGTAACCTGACCTTTAGCGCCAGGCTGGTGCGACGCTACGCACGCTTGTCCGGTGACGTTAATCCGATTCACCTGAGTACCCTGACGGCCCGCTTATTTGGCTTTAAACGAGCGATTGTGCATGGTATGTACAGTGCAGCTCAGGCGATTTCGACAATGGATAAGCAATCCCCGCTGACCGATGGGACTGTGCGAATTGCGTTTAAACAGCCAATGTTTGTGCCTGCGAAAGCCTCATTGCTGACAGAGCATAACGATGATCAGCTGCGCTTCTCACTGGTATCAAGCGACCGGGAGCAGGGCGAAACCTACTTCACCGGTCACATTGACTGACTGCACCAGCGCGGCAAACTTAATGCTCGAAACTGGTGAGATCACCGGGTTGCGGTGATGTATTGGAAGGCATAGGCGTTAGGATCGATGGCGTTGCTGTGTCGTTCCGTTCGGGGAAGTCCTGGTTATAATGCAGGCCGCGGCTTTCCTTGCGTTGCATGGCACAGCGTACAATCAGTTCTGCAACTGTCACCAGATTACGCAGTTCCAAGAGATTATTACTGACCCGGAAGTTGGAATAGTAATCGCTGATTTCCTGCTCCAGCAGTTTAATCCGGCGAATGGCTCTTTCCAGCCGTTTTGTGGTGCGTACAATGCCTACGTAATCCCACATGAACAGGCGCAGCTCGTGCCAGTTGTGCTGAATGATGACTTCTTCATCAGAGTCGCTGACCTTACTTTCATCCCACGGCAGGATAGACTCCTCAGCCGGTGATTCATCCAGTCGCGACAGAATATGCTCGGCCGCCGAGCGGGCAAACACAATACACTCGAGTAACGAGTTAGAGGCCATTCGGTTTGCACCGTGAAGCCCGGTATAAGCGACTTCACCTACAGCGTAAACGTTGTCGAGATCGGTGCGCGCATTCAAATCCGTCATTACGCCGCCGCAACTGTAGTGAGCCGCCGGTACCACCGGAATGGCTTCGCGGGTGATATCAATGCCCAGTGAGCGGCATTTACGGTAAATGTTGGGGAAATGCTTCACAATGAAGTCGGCGGGTTTATGACTAATATCCAGATACATACAGTCGGCGCCCAGTCTTTTCATTTCGTAGTCGATGGCACGCGCCACTATATCCCGCGGGGCGAGGTCTTTGCGCTCATCAAATTTTTCCATAAACGGCGTGCCGTCGGCGTGCACCAGACAAGCACCTTCACCGCGCAGCGCTTCGGTAATTAGAAAGTTACGCGCCTGGGGGTGAAACAAACAGGTAGGGTGGAACTGGTTAAATTCCATATTAGCGACCCGGCAACCGGCCCGCCACGCCATGGCAATACCATCGCCGCTGGCGATGTCGGGGTTTGACGTGTACTGATAAACTTTGCTTGCGCCCCCCGTTGCCAGGGTAATAAACCGGCTGCGGATCACTTCCACCTGTTCCCGTTTGCGGTTCCACACATACACGCCTTTGCAGCGGTTAGGGTTTTCCTCGCTCTTAATCATATCAATGGCGTTATAACGCTCGAATATGTGAATGTTGGGATGTTGGGAAACCGCCTCATTCAGGGTAATCTGCAGGGCCTCACCGGTTGCATCAGCCGCATGCAGAATACGGCGGAAGCTGTGGCCGCCTTCGCGGGTCAGGTGATAACGGTTTTCACCAGTATCAGATTGCTCCTGGTCGAAGGGCACGCCATGATTAATTAACCATTCCATGGCACTTTTGGCATTTTGAGCGGTAAATCGCACCACGTCTTCATCACACAGATAGGCGCCGGCTTCCAGGGTATCCTCCACATGAGATTCAATGGAGTCGCGTTCGTCAAAGACTGCCGCGATGCCGCCCTGTGCGTAACGGGTTGAGCCCTCGTTACAATCACTCTTGCTCAGCAGAATAATGCGACAATAATTGGCCAGTGATAACGCAAGGCTCATGCCCGCCGCGCCAGAGCCAATAATTAAGACATCACAACTGTGCTCAACGTTGGCGTCGGCAGGTTGTTCTGGTGTTACAGATGAAGAAGCATTTGAATTCATGTAATGTAAGGGTCACAATGCGTGATTTTCGGAAAGTCTAATCAAACTCGGCGCAAACGTAAAAGAATAAACGCCTCTATTCGTTATTTTGGCAATTATTTTACCGGTATTCTGGGTGTTTAGCTTAATAAAAGAAAAAAAGATCATATTCTTTGCGAACTTTTTAAAATACGTGAAGTCTACTCAAGTGCTTGCATGAGCTATTTGGAAATTAGTCGGTAGGAGAAATGGCTCGAATGAGCGAGCAGATAACTGATCAACAGTTGGTTGAACGTGTCCAGCAAGGCGATAAGAACGCGTTTAATCTGCTGGTAACGCGCTATCAGCATAAAGTGATGCACCTGGTTTCGCGTTATGTGAAAAATACCGGTGATGTGGCGGATGTCACGCAGGATGCGTTTATTAAAGCGTATCGGGCGTTACCCAATTTCAGGGGCGACAGCGCATTTTACACCTGGTTATATCGCATAGCGGTGAACAGCGCCAAAAATTATTTGGTGGCTATCGGGCGTAAACCGCCCGCGAGTGATGTCGATGCTGAAGAAGCGGACTATTATGATGGCAGTGATGCGTTAAAGGAGCATTCATCTCCTGAACGCAGCGTACTGTCGGATGAATTGGAGGCGACTTTGTTTCGCGCAATGGAGAAATTACCTGACGATTTACGGATGGCAATTACGTTGCGGGAGATCGAGGGGCTGAGTTACGAAGAAATTGCAAATGTAATGGCTTGTCCTGTAGGAACGGTGCGTTCCAGGATATTCAGAGCACGGGAAGCTATTGATAAGGTCATTCAACCATTACTTGAAACCTGATATTGAGCTTTGGGCCCGGGATCAGGTACAGTAGATTTTGACAAGGTTGCCTTATAACGATGAAAAGTAATACAGGCGTAACCAGGAAAAGTACTTTATGACGCAGCAACACGAAAAATTATCGGCTTTTATGGACGGCGAACTCGATGACAACGGGTTTGTTGACAGCATTAAAAACGATAGTGAATCACTGGCAAAATGGCGTAGCTACCATGTAATCCGTAGTGGCTTACGGAAAGAAGCGTCAGTCATGCCGGAGTTCGACATTACTGCCCAGGTTGCCGCCGCGCTTGAGCAGGAACCTACAGTGTTAGCGCCGAAGTCTAAATGGAAATCACTTCCGGTCGTTAACAGGGTGGTGCCATTACTTCGCCAGTCAGGACAGCTTGCCGTTGCAGCATCCGTGGCTGCCGCAGTGATTCTGGGCGTACAGCAGGTCAACCAGCAACCAGCCGCGGACGAACCGTTTACGACGTTCCAGACGCCGGTTATTCCGGGGATGCCACAAACAGGTATGGCGCCGGTTAGCCTCGAGCAAAGTAACATTGTGCCGAACAATCGTGCAGATGACACTGATGCGTTATTACAAAAGCGTCGTCAGATTAATGCGCTGCTTGCCGATCACGAACAGCAACTGAAGCTGAAGCAGGCGGAAGAGCAATCTCAACAGGCCACGGAATCTGAACCTAATCAGCCTTAATCACTATGCAAGCATTATTTGACGTAAAGCAACGCACTGCCAGGGCAGTGCGTTTGTTGTTTCTAACTACCCTAATTTCCTGTGTCCCTGCCACTCTTGTCGCCCAGGAAGACAGCCCGGCTCCTGAGCCGGAAGCGGATCAATCAGAAGCGGCAGGTGCAAAGCTTCAGCGCCAGAATCTGAACGGATTAGAATGGCTGGAGCGACTGGCTGAAATTAACCGTAAATCCAATTTTGAAGTCTCTTTTGTACTGACCAGAGCTGGCCAGGAAATGACTCCCTATCTATGGCGCCATGCCGTGCTCGAAGATGGACTGGAGGCCGAGCAGCTCAACCTGCAAAACGGACCCGGCCAGGAAATGATTCGCCTGGGCAACGTCGTCAGTGTCTTTGAACCTGACGTTCAGCCTTACAGTATTTATGCCAGCGCTATCAGTGGTCCGCTACCCAGCGATTTATTGTACAACCCGTCAGCACTGGCTGATGCCTATCAGTTTATTACAATTGGCCGCACCCGGGTTTCCGGCCGCGCCGCTCAGCAATTACGTATCGTCAGTCGCGATAACAAACGTTATAATTACCAGGTCTGGCTGGATGAAGAAACCGGCATGTTACTCAAGCTGGATATGGTGGATTTACAGGGGTCGTTGCTGGAGCAAATTCAGGTCACTGCAGTGAATGTTAGTGAACAACCTTCGTCGTATTTTTCCAGGATCAATCGGCAGGCTTTGCCCGGTGCAGTAGCCATGACACCCAAACCCCGCCAACACCAGTGGGAAGTCAAGTTTTTGCCCGTAGGTATGGAAGAAATCAAACGTGAAACCCGGCGACTGGCTATGACCGGTCAGGTGGTAGAGTACAAACTGTTCAGTGATGGGATGGTAGATGTATCGGTGTACGTGCAGCCTGCTCAGGACTCGCTCGACTCAGATGTTGTGTTACGCCATTCAACCAACACATTTTTATCGTTATCCAATGGTCAGGTGCAAATCACCATTATTGGTAAAATTCCGCCTCAAACCGCTTATGAGATAGCCCACTCCATTGGCGCGGCGGGAGAGTAAATCAATGATTACCGAGACGGCTACTGTCATTGGCGTGGATGAAGATCTGGTCACAGTCAGTGCCTCCGTGAAGACCGGTTGCAGTCAGTGTCAGGTGAGCGATGATTGTGGTACCAGTGCGGTAGCCAAAGCTTTTACCCCCCGTACGCAAACGCTGACAATGCGCAGCCCTTTGCCGCTCAAAGCGGGAGACCGGGTGATCATTGGCATTCCGGAGCAAAAAGTCCTGCTGGCTTCCTGGCTGGTTTACATCATGCCGCTGGTTACACTGATTGGCGGCGTAATAGGACTGAACCAACTGACAGACTGGCATGAACTGACGGTGTTTGCCCTGTCAGTGCTGCTATCAGCAGGCAGTGTGCGGTTAGTGTCTGGTTATCTGGCACGGGCTAAAAACGCCCGGTTTGAGCCGGTCATCGTTAATCGGGTTACCGATAAATCACACCCTGCATAGCGCTGCGGTGTGCTGTTTGCACGCCGTGACGATGAATTGTTGCTGTGATATTCGCTTTTAGCGCAATAAGTAGGTAAAATCCGCACCCTTAAAGGTGTCTGGCTGAACACGTCACAGTAATCGTTTATCACCCGCCAGACGTATAATCGTAAAAATTTGCAGGTAATTTCCAAGCATTATGCAGCATAAGCACATTCGCAACTTCTCTATTATTGCGCACATTGACCATGGTAAGTCGACCTTATCAGACCGTCTGATCCAACATTGTGGTGGACTGACCGAACGTGAAATGGCAGCACAGGTTCTTGACTCCATGGATCTGGAAAGAGAGCGGGGAATTACCATCAAAGCGCAAAGTGTGACCCTTGATTATAAAGCCCGTGATGGTGAAACTTACCAGTTGAACTTCATTGATACGCCCGGCCACGTAGATTTCAGTTATGAAGTTTCCCGTTCGTTGGCGGCCTGTGAAGGGGCGCTGCTGGTGGTTGATGCCGGGCAGGGCGTTGAAGCGCAAACCGTCGCCAACTGCTATACCGCCATCGATATGGACATGGAAGTGGTGCCGATACTGAATAAAATCGACTTGCCGCAAGCCGAGCCTGAGCGCGTAGCAGAAGAAATTGAAGATATTATTGGTATTGATGCTATTGAAGCCGTGCGTTGCTCGGCCAAAACCGGCATTGGTATTGAAGATGTGCTGGAAGTTATTGTTAAGCAGATCCCACCGCCGGAAGGGGCTCTTGATGTGCCGCTTAAAGCGCTGATTGTTGATTCCTGGTTTGATAACTATCAGGGCGTGGTCTCTTTGGTGCGTATCGTTGAAGGTGAACTGCACGTTAAAGACAAGATCCAGATCATGTCAAACGGACAGGTGCATCAGGCCGATAAAATTGGTGTCTTTACCCCTAAACCGCTGGAACGAAAGGTGTTAAGAGCTGGTGAAGTAGGCTTTATTATTGCCGGTATTAAAGAAATTCACGGTGCCCCTGTGGGCGATACCATCACCACGGCCAAGGCCCCTGCTGATAAAATGTTACCGGGCTTTAAAAAAGTCAAACCACAGGTTTATGCCGGTCTGTTCCCGGTAAGCTCTGATGACTATGAAGATTTTCGTGATGCACTGGCCAAACTGAGTCTGAATGATGCCTCATTGTTCTATGAGCCGGAAAGCTCTGCTGCCCTTGGGTTTGGTTTCCGGGTAGGCTTTTTGGGCATGCTGCACATGGAAATTATTCAGGAACGCCTGGAGCGAGAATACGATCTGGATCTTATTACCACGGCACCTACGGTAAACTACGAAGTACTTAAAACCGATGGTACCGTAATGCAGGTGGATAACCCTTCAAAGCTCCCGGCAGTCAACGACATCGAAGAAATTCGCGAACCTATGGTTGAGGCTAATATTCTGGTACCTCAGGAGTACCTGGGTAGTGTGATCACCCTGTGCGTTGAGAAGCGCGGTAATCAGACCAATATGAGTTACCATGGTAAACAGGTTGCGGTAACCTACGAATTGCCCATGGCAGAAGTGGTTCTGGACTTTTTTGACCGGTTAAAGTCTACCAGTCGCGGTTTCGCATCGCTGGATTACAACTTTAAGAAGTTTGTATCCTCAGACATGGTACGACTGGATATCATGATTAACGGTGAACGGGTAGATGCCCTGGCAGTAATTACCCACCGTGAAAATGCACAGTACCGAGGCCGCGATCTGGTGGAAAAACTACGTGAATTAATTCCGCGTCAGATGTTTGATATCGCTATCCAGGCCGCCATCGGTAACCACATTATTGCCCGCAGCACTGTGAAACAATTGCGGAAGAACGTTATTGCCAAGTGTTATGGTGGTGACGTGAGCCGTAAGAAGAAACTGCTGCAGAAGCAAAAGGAAGGTAAAAAACGGATGAAGCAAGTGGGTAATGTGGAACTGCCACAGGACGCCTTCCTTGCAATACTTAAGGTATCTAAGTAATGGCGAATTATTTTTCAATCTTGTTAGTGATTTTAACCCTGGGTTCAGGATTAATCTGGCTGGTGGATGCAATTGCTTTTGCGCCCAAAAGGAAAGCCCGGGGAGTCACCTTATCCGGCAACGGTGAATCGGCCTTACCGCCCGAGGAAAAACTGCCTTATATCGTTGATACGGCACAGCAAATTTTCCCGGTTATCGCATTCGTGCTGGTACTGCGCTCTTTTTTGTATGAGCCGTTTCAGATCCCGTCAGGCTCCATGATGCCAACGTTACTGGTAGGGGATTTTATCCTGGTTGAAAAATATGCCTATGGCTTAAAAGACCCTGTATTCCGCCATAAGTTTATCGAAACCGGCGCTCCGGAACGTGGTGACGTAGTCGTTTTCAAATATCCCGAGGAACCAAGTATAGACTATATTAAGCGCGTTGTTGGGATGCCGGGCGACACGGTTATTTACCGCGACAAGCAGGTTTTCATTAAGCCAGCCTGCGATAAAGGCCAGAACTGTGCAGAATTTAAAGCCATGCCACAACAATTCGTTAGCAGTGGTGACTTTGTCCAAAACCTGGCCCCCCTGAAACGTATCACTGAAACGCTTGGTGAAGTAGAACACGACATTCTACAGCATCCGATTTCAGAAGCCCATCCGTCCAAATTTTACACCCAGCCAGGTACAAAGATGAACGAGTGGATTGTGCCAGAGAACCAATACTTTGTACTGGGTGATAATCGTGATAACAGCCGTGACAGCCGCTACTGGGGCTTCGTGCCGGATGAAAATCTGGTGGGTAAAGCCGTGGCTATCTGGATCAGCTTTGAATTTGATCGCGCACCTGACAGCTGGTTGCCTTCCTGGGTGCCTTCAGGCGTTCGATTTAGCCGGGTAGGTGGCATTCACTAATGATCGGTATCGATCGCTATGCCAGATTATCACAACGACTGGGGTACCAGTTCAGCAATGTTGAGTTACTACAGCAGGCGCTGACTCATCGAAGTGCGGCGAAACAACATAATGAACGCCTTGAGTTTTTGGGCGACGCAGTGCTTGGCATGGTAGTCGCTCAGGCCCTGTTTAAACGCTTTCCGACTGTACCCGAAGGTAAGCTGACGCGCATGCGTTCCACCCTGGTAAAGGGTGACACGCTGGCAGAGCTTGGCCGTGAGGCAGACGTTGGCGAACTATTAAAACTGGGACCCGGAGAGCTTAAAAGCGGTGGTCACCGGCGCAGTTCGATTATTGCCGATGCGATGGAAGCCATTTTGGGGGCTATTTACCTGGAAGCCGGCCTGGACACTACCGCAGACGTTATTCTGCGACTGTGGCAGAGCCGCATCGAAAAACTCGATCCGAACGAGCATCCAAAAGACGCGAAAACCCGCCTGCAGGAGTTTTTGCAATCCCGCAAACTGCCATTACCGGTATATGAAGTGGTAGACATCAGCGGCAAGGATCATGACCAAACTTTTGTGGTGCACTGTCAGATTGACTCATTGGGTAACCCCATGAAAGGGACGGGCACCAGTCGGCGTAAAGCCGAACAACAAGCCGCACGGAACGCGCTGGAGAAACTAGAAAATGACTGACCAGCCGATTCCTGAGCTGCCAGAAGCCAACACCCGCTGCGGATTAGTTGCCATTGTTGGCCGCCCCAATGTAGGCAAGTCCACCCTGTTAAATCGTCTGCTCGGCCAAAAAGTGAGTATTACCTCACGTAAGCCACAAACCACCCGGCACCGTATTTTAGGTATTGATACCGAAAATGATTGTCAGACGGTTTATGTAGATACTCCGGGTTTACACAGCGAAGAAAAACGTGCAATCAACCGCTTAATGAACCGCGCAGCCACCAGTTCGCTGGGGGAAGTGAGCCTCATACTGTTCGTAGTGGAAGGGACGCGCTGGACCAGCGACGATGAATTGGTGCTGTCCAGAGTACAACAGTCCGGTTTGCCTTGTATCCTGGTGGTTAACAAGCAGGATAAGGTGGCCGAACCGGAGGCCTTAATCGTCCATTTGCAGGTGTTGGCGCAAAAACATCAGTTCGAGGAAATTATCCCACTGAGCGCGAAACAAGGTAAACAGGTTGAAGTTCTGCGCGATTTGGTTCGTCAACGTCAGCCCGCCAGCGAGTTTTATTTTCCGGAAGACTATATTACCGACCGCTCAAGCCGGTTTATGGCAGCCGAAATTATTCGCGAAAAACTTATGCGTTACACCGGTGATGAGTTGCCCTATTCAACCACGGTTGAAATTGAACAGTTCAAGCTGGGTGAAAACGGCGTATACCGGATAAATGGCCTGATCCTGGTGGAACGTGAAACGCAAAAACGCATGGTGATCGGAAAAGGCGGTAAACACTTAAAAACCATAGGTGAGCAGGCGCGACTGGATATGGAGCGACTGTTCGACAATAAGGTTTTTCTCGAACTGTGGGTGAAAGTGAAGTCGGGCTGGGCCGACGATGAACGAGCACTGCGTTCGCTCGGTTATGGTGAAGATTAAGTAAGCAGGTGACAGGTATGAGTATTGCTGATATGCGTCGTCAGTACAGTCAGGGGCATTTAACCGACAACGACTTAACTGATCATCCGGTAGAGTTATTTAAGCAATGGCTGGGCGCGGCAATTGATGCGGGTATCCCGGATCCTACCGCCATGACGGTAGCCACGGTAGATGCTGACGGTCAGCCATCTCAGCGGATCGTGTTGCTTAAAGATTACGACCACGAAGGCTTTGTGTTTTACACCAACCTGGGCAGCCGTAAAGCCAAAGAGCTCAGTGAGAATCCGCGTATTTCGTTGCATTTTCCGTGGTTTTTCATGGAGCGACAGGTGCGTATTTGTGGCACGGCAGAGAAGCTTACCACGGCGCAAAACGCCAGATACTTTTTATCCCGGCCAAAAGATTCACAGCTGGCCGCCTGGGCATCACAACAAAGTCAGCCGATCTCCAGCCGCGAGCTGCTGATGACTCAATTTCATCAGATGAAAGAGAAATTTGCTAAGAAAGAGATCCCGCTACCGGATTTCTGGGGCGGTTTCAGGGTTGTTCCCCATCAAATTGAATTCTGGCAGGGCGGAGAAGATCGCTTACACGACCGCTACGAATACACCAAACAGGCCGATAACCGCTGGGTCACTCAGCGCCTCATGCCTTAGCCTGACGGTTACTGATGATTGACTCACACTGCCATCTGGATCTCCCTGAGTTTGAACCAGACTGGCAGGACGTGCTGCACAGAGCGCTTGAAAATGGCGTTCAGCGAATATTGCTGCCGGGAACGACTCAGGCAGGCTGGCAACGCCAGCACAAAATGGCCGCTGAACATGAGCAGCTCGATTTCGCTTTTGGCTGGCACCCTTATTTCTTTCCCGATAACCCCAAGCAGGCAATCAATGCGCTGCGAGAATGGCTACAAGCTACCACCATTGCCCCGCTAGCGATTGGTGAAATTGGCATAGACGGTGCTGTTGAAACGCCCGTAGATGAGCAGCAGACATTCTTTGAGGCGCAACTGCAACTGGCCAACGAGTGGCAATTGCCGGTGATCCTGCATCATCGCCGTTCCCACCATTTGTTACTTGAGTCGTTAAAGCGATGCCGCTTTCAGCACGGCGGTGTGGTGCATGCTTTTTCTGGCAGTGAGCAGGTAGCACAGCAGTATATTGAAGCCGGATTTAAGCTGGGGATTGGTGGCACCATTACCTATTCAAGAGCGCAAAAGACCCGGCAAACCGTGGCGGGCATACCGCTAGACCACCTGTTGCTGGAGACCGATGCGCCGGATATGCCGATGGCAGGCCGACAGGGCGTTCGCAACGAACCTCAATTTATTGGTGAGGTTGCCAACACCCTGGCCGAACTAAAAGGCGTTACCCTGGCTGAAGTGGCTGAGCGCACTTCGGCTAACTACTTTGATTTATTTGGTTCCCGCACCCACTGTAAATAACCAATCACCTGATTATCCTGTTCAACAGGTATCATTGCGCTGGTGCGAAGCGGCTCTTCTCTCATCAGTTGCGGTAATAGCGTTTTAATGCCTTGCTGGGCTAACCGATCGCCGGTTACTGAGAAAACAGTCGCCCGCAGGATGTGCTCATCCTCGGCCATGCTGGCCAGTATACGATCCATTTCCGCCTGATTAAGGCTTGCCACTGCGGGGCGAATGAGCCGCACATAATGATGCCCCAGGGGATCCTCTGCAGAGGATAAGTGGCCGGATTGTGAGGTTACGGCAACCATCGCGGCAATGCACAGACCGGTTATCAGCATGGTCATAATAATAAGCCGGTGGGCAGTAGAGAAGGTAATACGGCGCAATGCAATGCCTTTTTTAAGATTAAAAATGTGCAACTTAGTCTAACTATGCATTTCCCAAACGCTGACTATCCGTTAGGATCGGGTTATTCGCTAACTCAAGTAATGAGAACCCGGCCCTTGGAATTAACAACGCTTAGTACAGAACAATTAACCAGTGCAGCTTTTCTTACCGCTGCGTTGGCAGAATATCAGAATCTTCGTTGGGATCAATCCTACACCAGCCTGGCCGCTCAGGCACACCAACAATCACCTCAGCAACTTATTGTTTGTGCGCCGGCACTCACGCTGGAACAGCTTGCTGTGATTGCCCAACGCCTGTCACCGGCCATTAAACTGGGAAGTTTTACATTACACCCTCACAGTGGTTTGCTCGCGCAAAGTACCGTCTGTTTTGACGTGGAATCAGTGGATGCTGATCCGCGGGCGATTCATGATTTGACTGACGCGGCAGCGCAGGCTTGTCATTGTGAAGTCGCTTTGCGAGGCGTTACCCCTCGATTATCTGAGCCAGGGCTGCTGGTGATGGACATGGATTCAACGGTGATCCAAATTGAGTGTATTGATGAAATCGCCAAGCTCGCGGGCCTGGGTGAGCAGGTGGCCGCCGTGACAGAAAAAGCCATGCGCGGCGAGCTCGATTTTGCTGAAAGCCTGCGTTCACGGGTGGGCTGTCTGAGTGGCGTGGAAGTTAGTCAGCTGAAACAAATTCGCGACAGTATTCCGTTAATGCCCGGGCTGCAAAATTTATTGGCTGTGTTAAAGCGGCATGGCTGGAAAATTGCCATTGCATCGGGCGGCTTTACCTATTTTGCCGGCTATCTGGAAAATCGTCTCGGGCTGGATGCTTCCCGGGCTAATGTGCTTGAGGCGCAGGATGGTAAACTTACCGGCCACGTGGTAGGCGGTATTGTGGATGCACAGATTAAAGCGGAAACCGTGCAGGAACTGGCTCAGCGCTGGGATATCCCGCTTACGCAAACGGTGGCCATGGGCGACGGAGCTAACGACCTGAAAATGATGGGGGTAGCGGCGCTAGGGGTGGCGTTTGAAGCGAAACCTGTGGTGAATGCTCAGGCCGATGTCGCCATTCGATATTCAGGCCTGGATACCTTGCTGGCTTATTTAGGTTAGCCGGTTTAGCTTTTCAGTAACGCCTTGATGCCGCCAGGCTCAATGGCGTGCTGACTGGGTGTTTTTTGATTATCGGCAATTCTGTGTTCATCAAAACCAAACCGCAGTAACACCTGGTCGGTTATATCCACCGCATGTACGCAAGCACCGATACTCCACAAACGTTCTTCCAGCTCCTTCGCGCGGTGAATTGCGTAAACGCCGATATAGTTTATTTCCGATTGCAGCATTTCCAGATCGGGTTTACCGGTCACCGTTACAGTAACCGTCATGGCAATGAACTGACCAGTTGTCAGGGCATTTTCGATAAACTGCTGGCGTGATTCTTCTGAACTGAAGCGGTGCTCATAGCGAGCGTCGATGGCATCGGCAGGTTCTTTCTCAGCTGGTCGGAAGGCGATAAAAATTTCGCGGGTAACCGGTTGATGCTCTGTTTTAACCTGTTTGATAGCGTGTTGGATAAAGGGCGAGTCGAGGGTGCGATCGCGAAAGAACACTTCAAGGTTCATTTTGCGCTGTTCGGCAAAATGACTGAACAGGGTTTTTAAGCGCGGATTGGCGTCTTTGCCCAGCACGCCAACCTGGGGTAAATAGCGTCCGCTGATTTTTGATAATACAAACGCCAGTGTTGACGGTGTTTTGGCATTGATACAGCGTAAAGCATGGCCAATGCCTGGGATTTCTTCTTCATCGGGATAAGTTTTCAGTGACGATTTATTACTTTTGATCAACTCGGTAAAGAAGCGGCGTGCCGGCAGGCCATCATCACCCGCAACGGATCGCACATGAAGCACGTTTTTATCGCCACTGATGTGAACTACCCGGTAGTGCAAATTACTGACGTCAAATTTGCTGGTCAGCTCCTGTAATTTGGGCAGACTGACCATGACCCGCATATTCAGATCGCCATGATACGCACCATCGATTTCTATGCGCAGACCATTAATGGAGATATCTTCACTGATACCGTTAATCGTTTGTCCTCTGGCCACCACCTGAACCGCAGTACGCAGCAGGTAGCGGGTTTCCATGCGCTGTTCCTGGAACTTATAACGGAAGGCTTTAATTTCGCCTGGCGGGCGATTGCGCGCATGGCCAAAGAGCTTTAACGCCTTTAACTGAGCGCGGTCAATTTTAACCTGACTAAACTGCAGTTGTTCACGGTCAGAGGTAATATCGGTGACCTGCACCGCATAGGCCAGGTTTTGCAATCTCGCCATCAGGCGAGGGGCGGGCCTGGCATTCTGGCGCTTCACTTTGGTGCCCACATCGTCGGGTAACGACAGCGGGGCATAGGCATCTTTGGCGGATACTTTCACTATGCCGACTTTGAAAACACGCCAACTGACTTTTCTGGAGCCAAAGCCAATGAATAAGTCACTAAGCGCCGGGTGCCGGGCCAGTTCGTCGCTGGACGCCGAGTAAAAATAGACCTTGCCGTTCTGGATATGATTAAAGCTGTAGACATACAGCGCGGGCGATTCGTGTTTACTTTGAATTAATTGTTTTAAGCGGTCACCGGTCAGTAAATACCCCAGGCGTAATTCATCTTCTTCGTCGTTCCAGTAACTGAGGATATGACGGTTTAAATCGTTGGCCATGGCAAAGCGTGCCCGTGCTCGGCCTTCCTTTACTTCGATAAACACCGGTAGAGAAGGGCAGCTGGGCGAAAAATATTGTTCACAGGACTTATTGATTATGGCGTCTATGGTGTTATCCATATTGACTTTGTAACGCCGTTTATTGCCGTGGATAAACTTATCGATAAATTGATCGAAATGGCCATTCGGGGCATCCTGCAACCGTTTCATTTGCAGAAACTGAAATTCCTTTTTACGGGAAATGCTGACTACCTGATATTTGATAGCCATTTTCTTGTCCAGCGAGTATTCGGTTTCCAGGCCGCGGAAATAAACGCCAATCTTTTCTCCGGGCTTAAAGAGCTGCTCTTTGGAAAGCTTGATTTTCATGCCTTTGATGGAAATATCCACGCTGGTTGCCCGCAGGCTATTATTGGTCTCGGTAAACACTTCCAGCGACACGGCAAAGTTCATGCGCTCTTCGTTACGCTTTGCATAGCTCAACAGGTTGATATTAGGCACATCAAACTGAGAAACACTATTACTGGTTTTATCCGGTATTTCGACGTCCTGTTCGTTGCGGGCCTCGGCCTTTTCGCGGATCACGCGAAAATTGTTTTCTGTGGCCAGTACCGCCTCGTAGACACCAAAAGAGTATAAGCCGAACATTCGTACCTGTTGTTCGAACACCTCAATGGCTACATCGTCCAGGTAATGTTTGATTCCGTCGTATTCATACAGTCGGCACTCACCATCTACCTGACCGCGCAAATCGATTGCCCGCATACAGGGGCGCGCCAGACGCTTTACTTCCATTTTTATCAGAAAGCGCTTTTCTTTGGGAACATGCGACGCAACCTGCTGAAGCACCTGATTGAACTCAGGTTCTTTCACCATCGGTTTAAGTTGTTCTATTATTTGCGCGTACTGCGATAAATCCTGATTCATGCGAGGTTTTGCTGTGTCCCTGACGGCTTTTTAGTATATTAACGACTTATCGGCAAAATAACTGACTACATTAACGTGGAGGTAATTCTGCTGTTCCCTAAGTGATGAGTTCTGTAAACAGAAGCACATCCTTGTTAACGAAATCATAATACTTATATTTGCAGAAACCAATTGATTTATGGCGAAACGAAAAACAGCTTTTGTATGCTCTGATTGTGGCGCGGAATTCCCGCGCTGGCAGGGCCAGTGCAGCGAATGTAAAGCCTGGAATACCATTTCGGAGTTTGTGGTAAGTCCGGCTAAATCTCCGGCCAAAGGGAGCTTTGCCGGTTATGCCGGTCAGACCCACAGTCAGATTCAGACCCTCAACGAAATTAACGTTGAGGACTTACCTCGTTTTAGCTCTGGTCTCAAAGAGCTCGACCGGGTGCTGGGTGGGGGGATCGTACCCGGTTCGGCAATTTTAATTGGTGGCTCACCGGGCGCCGGGAAAAGTACCCTGTTGCTGCAGGTCATGTGTTTGCAGGCCAGTACTAAATCAGCGTTATATGTTACCGGCGAAGAATCACTGCAACAGGTAGCCATGCGCGCCAGGCGACTCGGGTTACCCGATGATAAACTCATGATGCTGGCCGAAACCAATGTTGAAATGATTTGCGAACTCGCTTTAAAGCAAAAGCCGCAGATCATGGTTATCGACTCCATTCAGGTGATGCATGTATCTGATGTTCAGTCGGCCCCGGGCAGTGTTTCTCAGGTGCGGGAAAGCGCGGCTTATCTGACCCGCTTTGCCAAACAGCATCACATTGCAATGTTCATCGTTGGCCATGTGACCAAAGATGGCAGCCTGGCCGGGCCAAAAGTGCTGGAACACTGTATTGACTGTTCAATGATGCTGGAAGGTGAAAGTGACGGTCGGTTCAGAACCCTGCGCAGCCATAAAAACCGCTTTGGCGCAGTCAATGAGCTGGGCGTTTTTGGCATGACGGATAAAGGCGTAAAGGAAGTCGGAAATCCCTCCGCTATTTTTTTAAGTCGCAGCGACAGCCAGGCGCCGGGCTCGGTAGTAATGGTTATCTGGGAGGGGACCCGGCCCTTGCTGGTTGAGATCCAGGCGCTGGTTGATTACTCGCAGCTGAATAACCCGCGACGAGTCACTGTGGGGCTGGAACAAAACCGCTTAGCCATGTTGCTGGCGGTGATGCATCGCCACGGCAATGTGCAGATGAACGATCAGGATGTCTTTGTTAACGTGGTAGGCGGTGTCAAAGTGAGTGAAACGGCCGCCGATCTGGCGTTGCTGGTGGCGATGATTTCCAGCTTTCGTAACAGTGCGCTGCCGCGGGAGCTGATTGTGTTTGGTGAGGTCGGTCTGGCTGGCGAAATTCGTCCGGTGCCTAATGGCAGTGAGCGTTTAAGTGAAGCGGTAAAACACGGCTTTAAGCGAGCGATTGTACCTAAAGCAAATGCCCCGAAAAATCAGATTGCTGGGTTAACCGTCATTCCGGTGGCTAAACTCAGTGATGCGCTGGAAGCGCTCGACGCTTAACTTACCTTACCATCAATGGCTGTCAGGACGACAGGGCAGCGGTGATCTTGTCAACCAGGCTTTCAAGCTCTGTGGCATCCAGATCGTCCTGTCCGCTGTTGAGTAACAATAATCGGCGTAATAATGCCAAATCATCAACCGACAGGTAGGTAATTCTTATCCCGGCTTCGGTTAAGTTTTCCTCTTGCAGTGAGGGACTGTGACGGATAATTTCGCCACTGAGAATAATCGGCGGACTGTCTTCATTGGCTTTGAAACTGAGTTCGACGCTGCCTGTTGGCGGGGCTTTTGCCGCGGATGACAGCCACGTTACTCTTAGCCCCTGCAAAGAAACATCCACCACTTCCACCGGTAGGGTGTCACCCGTACCGGTTATAAGCTGCCCCGACAAATAAATGCCAACCCGTTGAAAATGGCGTTTTTCTTGCTGCATGAAAGACCTGAACCCTGTGATGACAAACTGGCTACGCACCCTACTGATAAGTGTAGTGCATAGCCTTAAGTTTGGCCGATTTACTTACTGATACGTTTGTATTTTAAACGATGCGGCTCAACTACGTCGTGACCAAAGTTGGCTTTTAACCAGCTTTCATAGTCGTTGTAGTTACCTTCATAGAAGTTGATTTTGCCTTCGTCACGGTAATCAAGAATGTGGGTAGCAACACGGTCAAGGAACCAACGATCGTGCGAAATAACCATGGCACAGCCAGGGAATTCAAGCAGCGCATTTTCCAGCGCACGCAGGGTTTCCACGTCCAGGTCGTTGGTCGGTTCATCGAGCAGTAACACGTTGCCGCCAGCTTTCAGCAGCTTGGCCAGATGCACACGGTTACGCTCACCACCGGATAAATCCTTGATGTATTTTTGCTGGTCGGTGCCTTTAAAATTAAAGCGACTGCAGTAAGCACGGCTGTTAAGCTCAAAATTACCGATGCGAACAATGTCCTGACCGTCAGACAACTCCTGCCACACCGTGTTGTTACCGTCCATGTGGTCGCGGAACTGTTCAACACTGGCTATTTTCACCGTATCACCAATAGTGACAGAGCCGGAGTCGGGTTGCTCTTTGTCGGTAAGCATTCTGAACAGGGTCGACTTACCGGCACCGTTGGGGCCAATAATACCCACGATAGCGCCTTTCGGCACAGTAAAGGTCATGTCATCAATGAGGACGCGATCACCGTAGGATTTTTTCAGGTGCTCGACTTCAATGACCTTATCCCCTAAGCGTTCACCCGGTGGGATAAACAGTTCGTTGGTTTCGTTCCGTTTTTGGTAGTCACCGCTGGACAGTTCTTCAAATCGAGACATACGGGCCTTGCTTTTCGCCTGGCGGCCTTTGGGGTTGGTACGTACCCACTCAAGTTCTTGCTTAATGGACTTCTGGCGGGCATTTTCGGTGCGCTCTTCCTGTTCAAGGCGGGCTTCTTTTTGCTCCAGCCAGCTGGAGTAGTTACCTTCCCACGGAATGCCGTGACCACGGTCGAGCTCCAGGATCCAGCCTGCCACGTTATCGAGGAAATACCGGTCGTGGGTAATGGCCACTACGGTGCCCTCATAATCGTGAAGGAAGCGTTCTAACCAGGCTACTGATTCGGCATCCAGGTGGTTAGTCGGTTCGTCGAGCAGCAGCATGTCGGGCTTTTCCAGCAACAGACGACACAAGGCTACACGGCGGCGCTCACCACCAGACAGTTTGCTCACATCGGCATCCCAGGGCGGCAGACGCAGTGCATCGGCGGCGCGTTCCAACGCGTTTTCAAGGTTATGGCCGTCTTTGGTCTGAATAATCGCTTCCAGTTCACCTTGTTCTTTGGCGAGGGCATCAAAGTCGGCATCCGGATCGGCATAAGCAGCATACACCTCGTCGAGGCGTTTCAGCGCGTGGGCAACATCTGCCACGGCTTCTTCTATATTGCCGCGCACATCTTTGGTTTCGTCCAGTTGGGGTTCCTGGGGCAGATAACCAATGTTGATGCCGGGCTGGGCACGAGCCTCACCTTCAATCTCGGTGTCAACACCGGCCATAATGCGTAACAGCGTGGACTTACCCGCGCCGTTTAAGCCCAACACGCCAATTTTAGCGCCGGGGAAAAAACTCAGTGAAATGTCTTTAAGAATCTGACGATTGGGTGGCACAATCTTGCCCACCCGGTGCATGGTATATACGTATTGTGACATGCTTGGTCCTGGCTTTTTTAGAAAGTCGCTATTGTAATCAAAGACGCCGCCACTTGGTAGGCGTCTGCGGCTTATAGGGTAGTACAAAGTGGTATTTTTTAAATCACGGATGAGCCAACCGGCGTTTTTTTTTGTAAACTACCTTAATCGGAAACAGGTTTAATGCCCGGCAGGCTTTACTAACGTCCAGACACCGCCGGGTATGGCCAGATTTAATGAAGGATTTTTCATGCCAGCACAACCTCAAACGCTTTCTTTGGCTCAACTTGCTGAGCAGGTTGGTGGCGATGTCCATGGCGACGGATCAGTCATGCTGTCCGGCGTTAGCACCCTGACGAGTGCAACATCTTCCCAAATTTCATTTTTAACTAACGGCAAATATCGTTCTCAACTGCAGTCTACTCAGGCTGGTGCCGTTATTCTGCATCCCAATGAAGCTGAAAATTGCCCGCTTCCCGGTTTATTGCATAACAATCCCCACGCTGCGTTTGCCCGCATTGCGCAAATATTTGATACCACGCCCGGCGTTGCGGTAGGCCAGCATAAAACTGCTGTTGTGGCCGATTCGGCGAAGCTGGGGGATAACGTGGCCCTGGGCCCGTACTGCGTTATCGAAGATGACGTAGTGCTGGGTGATAATGTGGTCATTGGCGCGCACACCATCATTAGCCGGGGCTCTCGAATTGGTAACGGGTCGGTGATTCATCCGAATGTTACCGTGTACCACGGAGCACGCATTGGTCAGCGGGTACGCATTCACAGTCAGACCGTGATTGGTGCGGATGGCTTTGGTTATGCCAATGATACCGGTACCTGGTTACCGATTCCGCAAACAGGCTCAGTGGTGATTGGTGACGACAGCCAGATTGGCGCATCCAGTACTATCGACCGCGGCGCCCTGGACGATACCATTATTGGTAAAAACGTGATTATCGATAATCAGGTGCAAATTGGTCATAACTGCATTATTGGCGATCACAGCTGTATATGCGGTGCCACTGGCATCGCCGGCAGTGCCACCATTGGTAAATATGTGATTATTGCTGGTGGGTGCGGTATCGGTGGTCACCTGACCATTTGTGACAAAGTACAGATTACCGGCTACACCATGGTGATTAGTGATATTAAAGAGCCCGGGGTTTACTCCTCCGGACAACCGGCCATGACCAATCGCGACTGGCGAAAAAATGCCGTGCGTAACCGCCAGCTGGAGCAGCTTTTCGAGCGCGTAAAACAACTGGAAAAGAAAGACTAATCAGAGTATTGCCAATGCCTGCCATGCTTTCCTGGCATGCCAGGTCGGTACATCCTCGCGGCTGTCATCGCCTGAGTGTAATCCACCGTTGACAGCCTGTTTGTTGCATTACTGTTCGGATTTGTCATAAATCAGCCACAAAGCAGTATACATAGCACGTAAAATGACTAGAATATGCGTCTCTGATTTTACGCGACCCCAAAAACGCAGTAAGGAGCCTTCATGTTACCGCGCCAAATGAACATTGCCGATTTTGATCCGGAATTAGCCGCAGCGATTGATAAAGAGAATCAACGCCAGGAACACCATATTGAGCTAATTGCCTCTGAAAACTATTGCAGCCCTCGAGTTATGGAGGCCCAGGGGTCGCAATTAACCAATAAATACGCTGAAGGTTATCCTGGTAAGCGTTACTACGGTGGCTGCGAGCACGTAGATATCGTTGAGGATCTGGCGATTGAGCGTGCCAAGCAATTGTTTGGCGCTGAGTATGCTAACGTGCAACCACACTCTGGTTCACAGGCTAACTCGGCCGTATTTATGGCGTTACTTAACGCTGGTGATACCGTGCTGGGCATGAGCTTGTCTGAAGGTGGTCACTTAACTCACGGCGCCAGCGTTAACTTCTCTGGTAAAACCTATAATGCGGTGCAGTACGGCCTGAACGAAGAGACCGGCGAGATTGATTACGCTCAGGTTGAAGCGCTGGCTGAAGAACACAAGCCAAAAATGATCATTGGTGGCTTCTCCGCTTATTCTGGCATTGTTGACTGGCAGCGTTTCCGTGCCATTGCCGATAAAGTAGGCGCGTTCCTGCTGGTCGATATGGCGCACGTAGCGGGTTTGGTTGCTGCAGGGGTTTATCCTAACCCACTGCCACACGCGCACGTCGTAACCACTACCACGCATAAAACTCTGGCTGGTCCTCGCGGCGGCCTGATCCTGTCTGCCTGCGGTGATGAGACCATTTATAAGAAGCTTAACAGCTCAGTATTCCCGGGTAACCAGGGCGGTCCGCTGTGCCACGTTATTGCTGCCAAAGCCGTTGCTTTCAAAGAAGCGCTGCAGCCAGACTTTAAAGCTTATCAGCAGCAGGTCGTTACCAATGCCAAAGCTATGGTAAGCGTGATGCAGGAGCGCGGTTATAAAATCGTTTCTAACGGTACCGACAACCATCTGTTCCTGTTAGATCTGATCGATAAAGATATTACCGGTAAAGATGCCGATGCAGCCCTTGGCCGTGCTAACATTACCGTTAACAAGAACTCAGTACCTAACGATCCTCGTTCACCGTTTGTCACCAGTGGTTTACGCATTGGTACGCCCGCTATCACCCGTCGTGGTTTTGGTGATAACGAAGCGAAGCAGGTAGCAAGCTGGATTTGTGACGTGCTGGATAACATGGGCGATGAGAGCGTGGTTGAACGCGTTCAGAAAGAAGTGGTTGAGCTGTGCTCACGCTTCCCGGTATACGCCTAATCCAAGGAATAGCGGCTCAGTAGTTACTGGCTGAGCCGGTTACTAAGCAGGAGCGTTTATGCATTGTCCCTTTTGTTCTGCCGAAGAAACCAAGGTTATTGATTCCAGGTTAGTCGCTGAAGGACATCAGGTGCGCCGGCGCCGGGAGTGCGCTGAATGTCATGAACGCTTTACCACCTTTGAGAGCGCTGAGCTGGTGATGCCGCGGGTTATCAAACGCGACGGCACCCGCGAGCCTTTCAACGAAGACAAACTGCGGGCAGGTTTACAACGGGCATTGGAAAAACGCCCGGTAAGCACTGAAAAAATCGAGCAGTGTGTGCTGCAACTCAAATCGACACTGCGGGCAACCGGCGAGCGCGAAGTTGAAAGCGAATTGTTAGGCAATCTCATTATGGATGCCTTAAAAGAGCTGGATAAAGTGGCTTATGTCCGTTTTGCCTCAGTGTATCGTTCCTTTGAAGATATTAAAGAGTTTGGTGAAGAGATAGCCAGACTGGGGGATTAAATCCCATGCAATGCCTCAATTCCAGCCCGGCCACCGATGAATTCTGGATGGCTAAAGCCATTCAATTGGCGGCCAAAGGGCGTTATACCACCTCTCCAAACCCTCGTGTCGGCTGTGTAATTGTTAAGCATGATCAGTGTATCGGGCAGGGGTATCATATCCAGGCCGGAACCCCTCACGCCGAAGTGCATGCCCTGGTTGCCGCGGGTGACAATGCCCGTGACGCAACTGCCTATGTGACGCTTGAGCCTTGCAGCCATACTGGTCGTACGCCGCCGTGTGCCGATGCACTCATCAAAGCCGGCGTTGCCAGAGTGGTGGTGGCCATGACTGATCCGAATCCGCAGGTCAGTGGCAGCGGTATTGAGCGCATCAAGGCGGCGGGAATCGCCGTTACGCAGGACGTATTAACGGCGCAGGCAAGGGCACTAAACCCCGGGTTTATTAAGCGAATGCAGCACGGTTTGCCCTGGGTGAGAGTGAAACTGGGCGTGAGTCTGGATGGCAAAATTGCCCTGGCTAACGGTGCCAGCCAATGGATTACCGGGCCAGCGGCCCGGCGTGACGTGCAGCGACTAAGAGCGCAGAGCTGCGCCATTATTACCGGCAGTGGTACGGTGATTGCCGACAATCCAAGCATGCTGGTGCGCCCGGAACAGGCCGAATTCAGCAGCTACCCGGTGTCTGCAGTGCGCCAGCCTCTGCGAGTGGTGATTGACTCACAGGAGCGGCTCACGCCTAACTGGTTGATGTTTAATGATGGTCACCTGGTCTTGCTGGTCAATCAGCGTTTTCGCGCTGGCTTTAGCCAGGATGTCGAGCAATGTCAGTTGCCCTTGTCAGAGCAGGGCAAAATCGATTTACCGTTATTGCTGGCTGAACTGGCTAAGCGGGGCATTAACGAAGTATTAGTAGAATCCGGAGCGGGTTTAGCCGGTGCCTTTACAGAACATAACCTGGTCGATGAGCTGATTGTCTACCAGGCGCCTAAAATCCTCGGCGATAGAGGCATTTCTATGCTGAACTTACCTGACTACGAACAGGTAAACGAGGTGCCGCACTTGAAATTGACCGATATCAGACATATAGCAGAAGACATCCGGCTGACCTATCAATTAGCCTGCGACAAGTCATAATACAGAACACGAGAAGATATTATGTTCACTGGAATTATTGAAGCGCTTGGTACCATCGAATCCATGGTCGATCAGGGCGAATCTATCCGCCTTAAAGTGGGAGTGGGTAAACTGGATATGTCAGATGTCGCCCTTGGAGACAGCATTGCCACCAACGGTGTGTGTCTGACCGTCGTAGACTACAGCCCGCACCATTACAGTGCTGATGTGTCTGCTGAGACCATCCGCTTGACCGGCTTTGCTCAGTATCAGCCCGGTGCTCAGGTAAATCTTGAGAAAGCGATGCAGGTCAATTCCCGTTTCGGCGGGCATATAGTTTCTGGTCACGTCGATGGCGTTGGCGAGGTATCCCGTATAATCCAGCACAGCGATTACGTGGAAATATGGATCAATGCACCGGATGACCTGGCTAAATATATTGCCCATAAAGGCAGTATCACCGTCGACGGTGTGAGCCTGACCGTCAATAAGGTTAATGGCAGTGAATTTATGCTTTGGATCATTCCGCATACCCTGCAGGAAACAGTATTGGGCACCTATAAAACCGGTACCAGAGTGAATTTGGAAGTGGACGTCATTGCCCGCTATCTGGAACGACTGATGTTGGGCGACAAAGCCGCCAGTAAAAAAAGTGATATCAGTCTGGAATTTCTCGCCGAACACGGCTATCTAAAAAAATAACCCTACAAGACACAATATTTATGGCACTTAATAGCACCGCTGAAATAATCGAAGATATCAAGTTAGGCAAGATGGTCATTCTGATGGATGACGAAGATCGCGAAAATGAAGGCGATATCATCATGGCTGCTGAACACGTAACGCCCGAGGCAATTAACTTTATGGTTAAGCATGCCAGAGGACTGGTTTGTTTGCCTATGACCGCAGAACGTTGTCAGCGTTTAAATCTGCCACTCATGGTCGACCTTAACAAAGCACAGTTTTCGACTAATTTTACCGTGTCGATTGAAGCGGCTGAAGGCGTTACTACCGGTATTTCGGCCGCCGACCGCGCTACGACTATTCTGGCAGCTGTAGCACGGGATGCTCAGGCTAAGGATATCGTTCAGCCCGGCCACATTTTTCCGTTAATTGCTAAGGAAGGCGGGGTACTTAACCGTGCCGGGCATACCGAGGCGGGCGTCGATCTGGCGCGCCTTGCAGGCTGTGAACCAGCGGCTGTGATTGTTGAAGTATTAAATGATGACGGCAGCATGGCCCGTCGCCCCCAGCTTGAAGCGTTTGCTGAAGCCCACGGTATCAAAATTGGCACCATTGCCGACCTGATTGAATACCGCAACCTTAATGAAACGACCATTAAAAAGGTGTCGAGCTGTCAGTTACCCACTCAGTATGGCGATTTTGAGTTGCATACATTTAAGGATGTTATTGATAACCAGCTGCACTTTGCGCTTAAAAAGGGGGATGTTGAGGCCGAATCGCCCACCCTCGTGCGGGTTCATCTGCATAACACGCTGAGCGATCTACTGGGCTCAACCCGCGGTATTTCCCGTTCAATGACCCTGCCTGATGCCATGGAACAAATTGCCACAGAAGGTGGGGTGCTGGTGCTCCTGGGTAAAGAAGAAGACCTTGAGTCGCAGTTACAGCGCTTCGCCGCCGAAGACAGAGGTGAGCAGCCGGTAGGTAAAAACTGGCAGGGGTCCTCACGCACTGTAGGCGTGGGAAGCCAGATCCTGGCAGCGATGGGCGTCCAGAAAATGCGTTTATTAAGTAAACCCATTAAATATCACGCGCTTTCCGGATTTGGTCTGGAAGTTGTTGAGTATATTCACGACTAACGATTGGGTTTTGGCGCTGTTGTGGTATACTTCGCGCCGTTTTTGACACGGGATTCATACGGGATTGGGCTATGCAGGTTATCGAAGGTAATATTCGCGCAACGGGTAAGAAATTTGCCATTGTTGTTTCACGTTTTAACAGCTTTGTAGTAGAAAGTTTGTTAGAAGGCGCACTGGACACACTGGAGCGTCACGGTGAAGTCAGTGATGAAGATGTCACTCTGGTTCGTGTACCTGGCGCTTACGAGCTGCCGGTCGCTGCGAAGAAATTAGCTGAATCTAAAAAGTTCGACGCTATCATTGCCTTAGGTGCTGTGATCCGTGGCGGTACTCCGCACTTTGACTTTGTTGCCGGTGAATGCAACAAAGGCCTGGCGCAGGTTTCACTGGAATACGGTTTACCGGTTTCTTTTGGTGTGATCACCACCGATTCTATCGAACAAGCCATTGAGCGTTCTGGCACCAAAGCCGGTAACAAAGGCTCAGAAGCCGCCTTAGGTGCGCTTGAAATGGTTAACGTAATGTCTGCCTTAGACGACCTGGCATAAGGGTAACAGTGTGAAAGTTTCTCCTCGCCGTCGGGCCCGTGAAATAGCGCTTCAAGGCATTTATTCCTGGCAGATGAGTCAGAACCAGATTGAGCAAATCGAACTGGCTCTGGCAACCAGCAATGACATGAAAAAAGTAGATATGAACTATTTTCAGTTGTTGCTGCGTGGTGTGGTGCGTAGTGCATCGCAACTGGATGCTACCATTAAGCCTTATCTGGGGCGTTTGCCCGAAGAGCTGGATCCTATCGAAAAAGCAATCCTACGGTTAGCCACCTTTGAACTAACCGAACAGATCGATGTCCCATACAAAGTCATTATCAATGAAGCGATTGAGCTGGCTAAATCCTTTGGCGCTGAAGACAGTCATAAATTTGTCAATGGCGCGCTGGATAAAGCGGTGAAAACCCTGCGCTCCGATGAGCGCGGCTAAGCCCGCAGTCATTGAAACCAGAGCAGGATGCTCTTCTTTTAAATTTCTTAACTTTCCGGATTACTGTGAAAGAGTTTGATCTGATAAAACAGTACTTTGCCCAACGGGGTCACGTAAGAAAAGACGTGATCCTGGGAATCGGTGACGATTGTGCGGTCACCAAAGTACCTGATAATCAACACCTTGCTGTCACCACCGATACCCTGATAAGTGGTGTTCATTTTCTCTCCGATGCACCGGCACGTTCTGTTGCCTATAAAGCGGTGGCGGTAAATTTAAGTGACTTGGCTGCGTCGGGCGCAGAGCCTGCCTGGATAAGTCTGTCACTGTCACTGCCATCCTACGATGAAACCTGGATAGACGAATTTGTTAACGGTCTCTACGAACTGACTGAGTACTATTCGGTGCAGTTGATTGGTGGCGACACGGTAACCGGTCCGCTGGCATTAACGATTACGGCTCAGGGATTTGTGCCGCCGAATACTGAATTACGCCGTAGCACCGCTAAACCAGGTGACTGGATTTATGTGACCGGTAATCTTGGTGATGCCGGCGCCGGCCTGGATATTCTGAAAGGTAAGGTTGAGGCCAGCGACGAGCACCGGGACTATCTGATTAACCGCCATTATTACCCCACTCCCAGAGTGATGGCAGGGACGTCGTTACGCCGTACAGCGAATGCCTGTATTGATGTGTCTGACGGACTGGTGTCTGATCTCGGTCATATACTTAAGTTGTCGGGCTGCGGTGCGACGGTTCACGTAGACCGCCTGCCTGTGTCATCAGCTCTGTTCGATACGGTGGGGGCTCAACAGGCTTATCGCTATGCTTTATCCGCCGGTGATGATTACGAACTGGTTTTCACCGTTAATGAAGAGCAGCGCGGCAACCTTGAAACGTCACTCACCAATGCCAACGTTAAAGCGACCTGTATTGGTCAGGTGAACGGTTACGCCGGTCAAATGGACCTGCGACTGTATGATGAAAAATACGTGCTGGATGAAAGCACTGGCTACGAGCACGAGTTTTAATGGATAAAACGCTGCGTAAGCGGGTCTCAATGAAAAATCCGGTGCACTTTCTGGCACTGGGTTTTGGCAGTGGTTTAATCCCCCTGATGCCTGGTACTTTTGGCTCGCTGGCGGCATTGCCATTGCTCATCCCGTTTAGCTGGCTTTCACCCTACGCACTGCTGATTGCTGCGGTGCTGGCCAGTGTTGTAGGGATTTATCTGTGTGGTAAAACCGCAGATGACATGCAGGTGCACGACCACGGCTCTATTGTCTGGGATGAAGTGGCCGGTATCTTACTCACCTTCTTATGGATCCCGCTATCGCCTATTACGGTGTTGATGGGCTTTGTGTTGTTCCGCTTCTTCGATATTTTAAAACCCTGGCCAATCAAACCCATTGATAAGTATCTCGCTGGTGGGCTGGGTATTATGCTGGATGACGTAGTGGCCGGTATTATGGCCTGTGTCAGCCTGCACGCAATCTTATTTCTCTTTGGGCTTTAGCCCACCTGCGTAAAAAATAATTCCAACCTCAAATCGTGATAGCACTGACGAGAATAAACCTGAAAATTGAACAAATACTGTTCAAATAAAAGGATTAGTTATGTTACTCAGGCGCGTTCTTTTGCACGTAAGGCAACAGAACTGGTTTGCGGTGTTACTCGATTTTGTAATTGTAGTGGTGGGTGTGTTTATCGGTGTTCAGGTAGCAAACTGGAACGAAACACAAAAGCAACGAACGCTTTATCACGACGCCTATCAGCGGGTACATCAGGAAGTTAGCAATAATATAAAATCCATTCGAGCGGTACAGAACTATTACCGTAAGCGTCTGCCTGCCGTTCAGCGAGTCATCGAAACCTTACGCACTTGTGGTGCTGATGGTGGTTCGATAGAAAATATCGAAGCCACGTTTCCGGTTGTCATGAATTATTCCCAGATATTACTTTCTGTTCGTGACATTGAGTTAATGCTCAGTAATAACAGTTTTCTCGCTTTTCAGCATACAGAGCTTCGAACCAGACTGTCAGAGCTTGCCAACTATACCCGCTTTTATGAACTGGAACTTGCCAGTAAGACGGCCGAGATGAAAGATACCAGTTTTTTAAATCAACTGGCGTCAGGCCCTCTGCTGGGCTCTCCTGAAGATAATATCGAGTCAATTAACAACGGTGCCGTTGGCAGTCAGGAGTTAATTAGAAAACACCGTTTCAAAGCGCCTCTTAATGAGGTGTGTAAAGATGAGGTGATCCTTAGAAAGTATTTTGGTTGGGAAGAAGCGGTCTATTTTCAGGTTGTTGTGGGGCAGATGGTCGTCGAGCATTTAGAGAAGGAACTGACTTACCTGAAAGCGGCTTATTCAACTTAATAGTCGTGCCCGGTGAGTGTTTATTTGCCTTGCATGCCGCGTTTCTTTTTTAAGTCCAGCGCAGCCAGACTGTAGCCACCATCAGCGCCGTCAATAAAGTGAATATGCTCTGACTGGTAAGCGGTTATCATACAGGTGATCAAGGCTGCTCCTGCCACGTGAACACCAAAAGCGATTTGTCCTATCTGTTCCTGGCTGCTGAGGAACTGCATAATCGCCTCACGCTGCGCGGGTGTGCAGCTAATACACATTTTCAGGCCGTCCTCGAACTTTATAAAATCGCAGTTTGTTACGAAATCCTGTTTGTACGCACCCCAGTCGGTGGTATCGGTTTTTACTTTGCGTGACATCAACCAGCCGCCAACCAGGTTCATGAATACCAGATGCAGATAAACCTTACATCGGCTGATTAGCGAGTTGGTCGCTGTTCTAATACGGGTCTCGGTGGCGAGCCGGGCGGGAGACCAGGCAAATGAAAGTTGTTCTGAGGCTATCGGGTGGTAGTGTTCACGCCCGCCAGTAATCTGTTGTAGCTGTTGTAAAACCAGCTCGTATTGTTGCGGTGAACTGGCTTCAATAATGAGCGAAAGGGTTTCGCCGTGGCGGCTTGTCACGTTACTCCAGCGACATTCAAAGCCTGAGTAGTCTGCACTCGGCTGAGCCCCTTCAATCAGAAAGGCCTGATTGAGAACGGGATCTTTAAGGATTTTTTCTGCATAACGGATCCCGCCGCCACTGAAACAAGCCTGCTGGTAGTACGGCGAAACCGTCAGTTTACTCACCCCGATAGTTTGACCCGCGGCATACACGGTAGCGGCGGGAATTAGCGCTATACGTAGCTCCAGATGAAGGCTGAGCGCCTTTTGTTGGCAGGAGGTAAGACATTGCCTGAGTAGCTCCTCATTGCCCGGGGGCACGCAGATAGTTGCGCCATCACCGCCAAATACAAATGGCAACGCCGTACCGGCAAAACAATTACGCACGGCAACAATCATCGCGACTGCGATGGCATTGATATCCTTATACTTGCCACGCAGCAAAGCGTCAGTGGAGCCTTTTACGTCGGAAATCACTACCAGCCACTCAGCGGGCAGTGTCGCGTAATGCCCGGGAACGGCTAAATGGGCAAGATCATCGTAAGCCGGTAATTGCTGATAAAAAGCGGTTGTCTGAGTTGTGATAACTACATCCTGAGTAATGCCATCCGGCGGTATGTTCAGAGTATAGAAAACGAATCAGGTTTGTCTAATAAAGCGGGCAGGGACAAATGGTAAAACAATTCACCTAACCGGCACCGCTGGCACGGTGCCGGTTAGGTGAATTTGGCCGCGATAATCAGGCCAGGTAGTGGTTCACTTTGGCAATAATACCAGCACTGTCGAGCCCAAGCTCGGCGTACATTTCTTCCTGGGTGCCCTGCAGAATAAAGCTGTCAGGCAGACCAAGGGTCAGCACATCGGTTTTTAACCGGTTTTGCATCACGTATTCGCTTACGGCGCTACCTGCTCCCCCCATAATGCAGCCGTCTTCCAGTGTTACGAAGCATTCATGTTCGGCTTTCAGAGTGTTGAGCACGTCGGTATCCAGCGGTTTCACAAACCGCATATCCACCAGCGTGGCATCCAGTGCCTCGGCCGCGGCCTCAGCAAAGGGCAGTAGCGTCCCAAAGTTTAACAAGGCGACTTTCTTACCGGTGCGCAGCGTTCGGCTCTTGCCTAATTCCAGGGCCGTCATGGCCTCATCCGGGGTAATGCCTTTGCCAGCACCGCGCGGGTATCTCACCGCCGCTGGCGCATTGGCTATATGGCCGGTATACAGCATCTGGCGACACTCATTTTCGTCTGACGGCGTCATTACAATCATGTTGGGAATACAACGCAGGAAAGCTATATCAAAGGCGCCCTGGTGAGTCGGACCATCGGCACCTACAATGCCCGCCCGGTCGATGGCAAATAATACCGGCAGATTCTGCAGCGCTACGTCGTGGATAAGCTGGTCATAAGCACGTTGCAAGAACGTGGAGTAAATGGCCACTACCGGGTTCAGACCATCTTTAGCCATCCCGGCGCCTAAGGTTACGGCGTGTTGTTCGGCAATGGCGACATCGAAATACTGTTCCGGAAATTGTTGGGAAAAGGCCACCATTCCTGAACCTTCACGCATTGCCGGGGTGATGGCCATCAGTTTAGGATCCAGCTTGGCCATATCACACAACCAGTTACCGAAGGTGGCCGAGAACGTCGGGTTGGACGCCTTGGCTTTAGGCAGGGTCTGGTCGGCCGGGTTAAACTTCGGCACAGCATGGAATTTTATGGGGTCTTTTTCTGCCTCGGGATAGCCTTTACCTTTACGGGTGACCACGTGCAGCAGTTGCGGCCCTTTGAATTTACGCATATTGCGTAATGTATCGACCACACCGTTAATGTCATGGCCGTCAATGGGGCCTATATAGTTAAAGCCCAGTTCCTCAAAGATCGTCCCGGGTACAACCATACCTTTAATATGCTCTTCGGCACGACTGGCGAACTCTTTGATAGGCGGTACATTGCTAAGTAATTTCTTGCCGCCATCACGAATGCTGTTGAACAGATTACCGGTTAATAAGCGAGCCAGATGGCTGTTAAGCGCGCCAACGTTCTCAGAAATCGACATCTCGTTATCATTCAGCACCACGACTAAATCTTTGCTGATATCGCCGGCGTGATTCATTGCCTCAAAAGCCATCCCGGCGGTCATCGCGCCGTCGCCGATAACCGCTACAACCTTGCGGCCAAGCTGTTCTTTATCGGCCGCAATGGCCATCCCCAGCGCTGCACTGATTGAGGTGGAAGAGTGTCCGACTGCAAAGGTATCGAACTCACTTTCCGGTGGCCATGGGAAAGGATGGAGCCCCTCTTTCTGGCGAATAGTCGACATCTGTTCGGCCCGGCCGGTCAGTATTTTGTGCGGGTAGGCCTGATGACCCACATCCCAGATAAGTCGGTCGAATGGCGTGTTATAGATGTAATGCAGCGCCACAGTGAGTTCGACGGTGCCAAGACCGGATGCAAAATGTCCACTGCTCTGACTAACGCAGGTCAGCAGATACTGGCGTAATTCGTCGGCCAGGGTACGCAGCTTGTCTTGTGGAAGCTTGCGTAACGCTTCAGGACATCGGGCCAGAGCAAGAGTAGGATAGTGCGCTAAATCTAGAGTCATTATTTATTATTCTGATACGTTATGCGGGCGAGGGGCAGTTCAATGACTGCGACTCACCATTAAATCGGTAAATGCAACTAAGTAATCGGTATTGTAGGGCAAACCGTCCAAGGCTTGAAGCGCCTCTTGATGTAATTTTGTTAACTCCTGGCGGGCCCCTTCAAGGCCAAGCAAAGACGGGAAGGTATTTTTACCCTGTGCTTCATCGGATCCTTTGGGTTTACCCAGGGTTTCGGTACTGGCGGTGACGTCCAGAATGTCGTCCTGGACCTGAAAAGCCAGGCCTATCCGATTGGCAAACCGGCAAAGCAATTGCTGATGTGCACTATCGAGATGTTCAGTTACCAGGCACACCATTTCCACACAGGCGGTCAGTAAAGCACCGGTTTTCAGTTGGTGAAGGTATTGCAATTCGGCCAGTGATATTTGCTTGCCGGTTGCGGCCAGATCAATGGCTTGTCCGCCACACATTCCTGAGTAGCCGGCTGCCCGCGCCAGCACCGCAACTAACCGGGCCCGGCGGGTGTCGGCAAAGGGACTCATTGGATGTTCGGCAACAATACTGAACGCCTGGGTTTGCAGGGCATCGCCAGCAAGAATGGCGGTAGCCTCATCAAATGCAATATGACAGGTTGGGTTGCCCCGGCGCAAGTCGTCATCGTCCATGGCTGGCAGATCATCATGAACTAACGAATAGGCATGAACGCATTCGATGGCGATACTGATGGCGCGCTGGTCGTTATCCGGGATATCCAGCATATTGCCCACCAGGTGCACCAGCAAAGGCCGCATGCGCTTGCCACCATTTGTTAAAGCATACAGCATGGCTTGTTTCAGGCTGGGAGCGGCATCCGGCAGGGCGGTTATGAGGTCATGCAAGCCGTCATCAATGCGTTGCTTGATGTGCTGGTGCAATGAAGCAAGTTGCATGTTAGTCCTCGTTATCTGCCGCGAAGTCCTGGAGTGCGGCTTCGCCATTCTGTTCAGTGAGTATTTTGACCTTTTGTTCGGCCTCTACCAGTGCCTTTTGGCTCAGGCGCGACAACTCAATACCGCGTTCAAATTTTTGCAGTGCTTCATGCAGGGGCAGGTCGCCCTGTTCCATTTCATTAACGATGGTTTCCAGTTCGCTGATAGTTTGTTCAAATGACGGACTGGCTGGAGTGGCTTTATCGCTCACGGATCCCTCTTCTGGTCTCATTTTGCGTAGTGAAGGCACATTAACCGAGGGCCGGGCAAGGGTCAAATAGTTTAAGGGCTGGCGGGTTGGTTTTGGTCTGCTTAGTGTGGTAAAGCGGCTATTTTGCAATAACGGGTTATGAAATCTATAACAACATCAGTGTAGAAAAAAAAATAACTGCCGATAGAATGACTAACTAGGCGTATTAAGCAGATGCATGACGGGCATGTTAAGCATCGTTATTCGGCGAAATACCGAAACCACTATCGCCGGTGTGTATGACTTTGTCTGATTCTGCACTGTAATGTGGTAAATTCGCAGCTATATTTAACACCATAAGTTCAGTATCGCCCTGAATAAGTGATGAAGTGAGGGAAACAAGTGGATTTAGCAACCCTGGTAGGAATGTTAGGCGGCATTGGCTTTATCGTCATGGCCATGATCCTTGGTGGGGATCTCAGCATGTTTGCCGATGTTCCTTCGGTACTGATTGTTTTTTGCGGCAGTCTTTTTGTTGTTATGTCGCAGTTTACGCTGGGTCAGTTTTTTGGTGCGGGCAAGGTGGCCGGTAAGGCGTTCATTTTTAAAATCGATTCACCTGAAGATCTCATTGAGAAAGTGGTTGAAATGGCAGACGCGGCGCGCAAAGGGGGATTCCTTGCCCTGGAAGAGGCCGAAATTGCCAATCCTTTTATGCAGAAAGGAGTCGACATGCTGGTGGACGGGCACGATATAGACGTGGTGCGGGAAACCCTGGCAAAAGACATTTCCATGACCACTGAGCGTCACGAATTTGGTGTTTCTATCTTTAAAGGCCTGGGTGACGTAGCACCGGCAATGGGGATGATTGGTACGCTTATTGGTCTGGTGGCCATGTTATCTAACATGGACGATCCGAAAGCTATTGGTCCGGCCATGGCCGTAGCCTTGTTAACTACCCTGTACGGTGCTTTTCTTGCAAACGTTATTTGTTTGCCTATCGCAGCGAAATTAAGTAATCGACTGAATGAAGAAAAGCTCAACCAGTCATTGATCCTGGATGGCATTGTTGGCATTGCCGATGGTCAGAACCCCCGGGTTATCGAAGGGATCCTGAAAAACTATCTAGCCGCCAGTAAACGTGGCGCGGCAGAAGAAGAGTAACGGTTATGGCGCAGGAAGAAGAATGCCCAAAATGCCCCCCCGAGGGGCTGCCCGCGTGGATGGGGACCTTTGCGGACCTGATGTCGCTGCTAATGTGCTTTTTCGTGCTGCTGTTGGCGTTCTCCGAGATGGACGTCCTGAAATTCAAACAAATAGCCGGTTCCATGAAGTTTGCCTTTGGGGTGCAAAACAAAATTGAAGTCAAAGACATTCCGAAAGGGACGAGCGTAATAGCCATGGAGTTTCGCCCTGGCCGCCCCGATCCAACCCCCATTGACACTATCCAGCAGCAAACCATCGATATGACTCAGCAAATGCTGGAATTTCAGGCCGGTGATGAGGACTCGGCAGGCGGACGGCAGAAACAGCGGGGGACCCAGCGAGGAGGACAGTCGCAACAAACCTCAACGGATCAATCCGCGTCTACCCAGCAGGCGGCCAATCAGGAACAGGTAGCTGAGATGATGAAAAAAGTCGCTCAGCAATTGCAAAAACAAATCCTCGACGGCTCCATCGAAATGGAATCCCTGGGTCAGCAGATCACCATTCGAATTCGTGAAAATGGGTCTTTCTCTGCCGGCTCTGCATTTTTACAACCGCAATTTCGACCTGTTATTCGTAAGATTGGCGAGATCCTTGCCGATATGCCCGGACAGATTGAAGTGTCTGGCCACAGTGATAAACAGCAAATTTCGAATGAACTCTACAGTTCTAACTGGGATTTATCAGCGCAACGGGCGGTTGCAGTAGCCGAGGCGTTGCGTTCGGCGCAAGGGTTCGATGAAGGCAGAATGTCGGTAGTGGGCAAGGCGTCTAACGAGCCGTTAATTGAAGATCCCCAAACGCCTGAAGAGCTGGCCACTAACCGGCGGGTTGAAATCAATATTAATCAGGGTGAACCCATTCGCTCGAAACCTATTTCGGTCTTGGATCAGGGTCAGTAAGTCAGCGCGAAGTGTCAGCTTACCCGGTTAGCGGGTAAGCTCATCTACGTAGCGAGGTTTGCTCAACACTAGTTGCACCGTACTGATAGAACGTTCCAGGAACCCTCCCTCACAATATTTCAGATAATATTCCCACATTCTCGCGAAGCGCTCATCGTAACCATGCACTGCCAGTTTTTCCTTGGCCGCAACAAACGCATTAAACCAGTCTTTTAGCGTGCGGGCATAGTCGAGTCCGATGTCCTGCATATCACGAATCGACAGATCGCTGGCTTGCTTGATGTGCTGATTCAGCACCAGTTGTGAGGGTAAAAAACCGCCCGGGAAAATGTGCTTCTGGATAAAATCTACGCCCTTATGGTAGCTGTCGTAGCGGCGGTCATCAATAGTGATCGACTGCAGCAGCATTAAACCTTCAGGTGCTAACAGGCTCGCGCACTTGTTAAAGAACTGATTAAGGTAAGGTTTACCTACTGCTTCAATCATTTCTATCGACACCAGTTTAGTATAGGTTCCTTCGAGTAACCGGTAGTCTTTCTTTAACAGCGTAATTTTATCTTCAAGACCTTCGCGCTTTACCCAGTCGTTAGCGTAGGCAAATTGTTCCTCAGAAATGGTTGTTGTTGTTACCTGACAGCCAAAATGTTTGGCGGCATGCACAGCGAGACCACCCCAGCCAGTCCCAATTTCAATGAGGTGATCGTTGGCATTCAGGCGCAGCTTTTTACAAATGGTGTGCAATTTATGAAACTGTGCATCGGCCAGTGAGGCGTTGACATCCGGATAAATGGCTGATGAGTACATCATGCTGTCATCCAGGAAATGCGTGTACAGAGTGTTCCCCAGATCATAATGAGCGGCGATATTTTTCTTCGCCTGATCGTGAGTGTTGCGTCGCATCAGGTGCTGCAACCTATCAAAAGGAAAACTTAACCATTTGAATCGCGACTCCCAGCGGTCCAGGGTTGGCAGATTACGGGCAAAAATCCGAATGACGTTGGTAAGCTCAGGACTGGTCCATAAGCCTTCTGTGTAGGTTTCGCCTGAGGCTACACTCCCGCCAAGTAGCAGCTTTTTGTAAACGGACGGACAATGCATATCAACTTCAGCATGCAGGTCGCTGGCGGGATTACCGCATTGAGCCACAAGCTTCCCATTTTCTTTAATCACCAGATGCCCCTCTGGCAGGGATTGCATCAGACTGATAAAGACCTGGCGACTGTATCGCTCAATAAAAGAAAACGTAAGAGGCGCAATCAGCGCAGTTTCACTATTTGCCATGAGTTATTCCTGACTATTTATCGGATGTGAATATACCGGCGTGCGCTTTATCCATAATTTAACCGCTTGCCAGTAAATTCCGATGACAGTTCTTAGTGTCATATTCGGTATCGATTTAATTACGCTTCTAACCGTATTTGAGTTTAATGAATTTTGTTTTAAATGCATAATCGCGGTGAAGTGTTTGTTTTTCTTATAACAACTTAGGCCCACTGAGAATGCCTCAGACGGTTGCTGTATATGCCATTTATAGACCATGTCCACCGGATTGAAAGGCGAGACGTGAAATGCTTTCGGCGTGTTTTCCTGCCTGGCCAGATCAACCAGGTAATGGTGTCGTTGGTTCCATGGCGTATTACTGACTTCGGCCAGCATATGGGTGAATTCACCACTGACCTTATTGCGTAAAAAATAAAAATTAACCGGACTGAAATACAGTCCGAAGTGGCGTGCCTGGCCGAGAAGAAATACATCACCGCTTAGATGATTACTGGTGTCTGACAACGCATTAATGCGAGCAATGACCGCTTGTTTCAGTGGCAATGACGAGTCGCCCAGATAATCACTGCGGCGGTATTCAAAAGCGGCTGTGCGGCAGTTAGAAAAGCCTTTTACCGAATGCGCCAGTTGATTGACCTCATCGAGGTTAAGCCACATCATCGCGATACCATATTCAAAGGCATGCTGAGTGGGGGTAAAACGTTCGTGGCTAACCACCCCGGTGCAGATCGCGCTTTCCATTACAGGCTGGCTCCAAATCGCTGACACACATCCAGGGCTGAGCGCACACCGTCTTCGTGGAAACCGTTGTACCAGTACGCACCACAAAAGTGGATGCCATCAATACCACAAATGGTGTCCCGCTGCTGCTGAGCACTGACCATTTTGGGACTGAACTGAGGATGGGCATAGCGGTAAGTCCCCAGCACTTTGTTTGCATCAATACCTGAGGTGTTTAGGCTTACACAAAAAGTCTCCGGGGCGTTCAGACATTGCAGTATATTCATGTCATAGGTTACGGCGGCGGGACGTTGCTGTTCCTGAGGATCGCCGGTTAAGCGGTAATTCCAGCTCGCCCATGCCGCTTTACGTTGAGGGAGTTGGTGAGTGTCATAGTGAAGCACCACATCGTTTTCGGCGTAACCAATCGCGCTAAGGATACGATGCTGAGCTTCGGTCGGTGCGGCCAGCATGGCTAAAGCCTGATCACTATGACAGGCAAAAATAACTTCATCGAAGCGGTCGGTTTGCCCTGCTGCTGTGGTTACCGAAACCCCTCCGTTATCGTGTTCAACCCGGCTCACCGGTGCGCTTAATCGAATCCGCTCGGCAAATGGCTCAATCAGCGGCGCAATGTACTCCCGGGAGCCGCCTTTGATGGTATACCACTGGGGCCGGTCGTTAATGTTTAATAACCCGTGATTATTGAAGAACTGTAAGAAGAATGTCAGCGGGAACGCTTTAGTTTGCTCCAGGCTGGCCGACCAGATAGCGGCGCACATGGGATATATATAGTGTTCGCTGAAGTCGTCACTGAAGCCGTGTTGTTCGATAAACGATGACAGCGTTTGTGAACTGATATCTTTTTCTTGCTCGATAGTCTCTTTGCAAAGGGTATTAAAGCGAACAATATCTTTAACGATTTTCCAGAATTTCGGTCTTAGCAGGTTACGCCGTTGAGCGAATAACGTGTTCAGGTTATGTCCGTTGTACTCAATATTTGTGCCTTCGTGGCGGACGGAAAAACTCATCTCCGTTGGCTGGTATTCCACCCCCAGACTGGTCAGTAGCTTGATGAAATTCGGGTACGTCCAGTCATTAAAAACAATAAATCCGGTATCAATGGCCCATGACTTACCTTGCACGGTGACATCTTTCGTCGCAGTGTGCCCCCCTATATAGTCATTGGCCTCATACAGAGTAATGTTGTGCTGTTTATGCAGCAAATGGGCGCAGGTTAACCCTGAAATTCCGGAGCCAATAATAGCAATGTTTTTTTTCATGCGAAGACCGCCAGCCTGATTATTGTAATTTTGATGAAAGCCATACCTGGAGTCTGCCAGGTAAGCGGAATAAGGTTCGTAGTATTACCCCGAAAACGGTCGGGAAGTAGATGTTGCTCTGCCGTTTAATGATCCCCTTGAGGAGTGATTCAGCGGCTTCCTGAGCCGTAATTTTCATTGGCATTTCAAAGTCATTTTTATCGGTCAGCGGCGTTTCAACAAATCCCGGTGAGGCAGATTGGACAAGAATATCGCGCGATTTCAGGTCTATTTTCATGCTTTGAGTAAAGTAGTGCACGGCGGCTTTACTTGCGCCATAGGCCTGACTGCGGGTAAAGGGAAACAATCTGGCCATGGAATCGATGATGACCAGTTGATTACCGGCCTGGCAGTTAGGCAGCAGAGCGCTTACACAATTGATGATGCCAAAAAAGTTAACTTCGAGTACCCGTCTGAACATGTCAGGCTCAAATTCCGGTAAATCCACGTATTCACAGGTGCCAGCATTGAGCACTGCAATGTCGAAACGTACTTCTGCCAGCGCCGACTTAGTGGCTTGCTCATCGGTGACATCAAACTTCAAGGTCTGAATATTCTGATAACCAGACAGTTTATCGAGCTTTTCCTGGTTGCGCCCGCAGGCAATTACCTGATAGCCGCGTGATGCAGCATGATTAGCCAGGGCTTCGCCGATGCCGGACGTTGCGCCGGTAATGAGTATCGTTTTCATGAGTCTAACTTCTTTTTGATAAAACCAATGAGGTGCCTTAGCAATGGCACATGTTCATATACCATTTCTCCAAGGTCATAATAGTCACGGTGATAATGAATTTTTTCGTCGCGGACCTTAAGTAATGACACGCCGTCGACTGAAATAATATTTGGTTTATTTTTTAACTGCAGCGTCATCGTCCACTCAACCGTATGGCTGTAAGAGCACCCTTCGGTGCTGGCTGACTCTTGTAAAGCGTGTATTGTGAACTGGCAGGTGTCCACCGAATCCAGCAGGTTTGCAAAGTATTTTTTGACTGCTGAGAGGCCCTGATGACGGGTTACCGGATCGACAAACTCAATGTCCTGATGATAGACCAGCGCAAGATCGTTAATGTCGATGCTGGCTAGATCTTCGTATAACTGCCTGAAACGTTCATTAAATGTCACTGCAAAAAAATCCGTAATCGGTAAAGTTTATGCTTGATAATACCGATTGCAGGAAGGCTTAGATCATCAATGGTGTATTTATTTTCAGCCCTGTTGCAATCTCTTCTGGCTTTTAAGATCCAAAACAGAAATGAGGGCGTATTGGACAGTGATTCCCTATTAACTTTGTGAAAGATATCCCATTATGCAAGTAGTCAGTATGCCCTTGTTTCCGTTATCTGCTCATTTATTACCGGGTGGCCACATGGCCCTGAGAATTTTTGAGCCCCGCTATGTTCGGATGGTAAAGGAAGCCTGCGCAGGTGATGGGTGCTTTGTCTTGTGCATGCTTAACTCGCGCGGCGATTTAAGTAAAAACGAACATATTTTTCCGATTGGGACACTCTGCAAGATTGTCGATTTCGACTTGCTCGAAGATGGGTTGCTTGGGATCAAGGTGGAAGGCCAGTATTGTGTGAAGATAAACACAATAGCTACTGAGGCGGACGGCCTGAGGACAGGGCAGTGTGAACGTATCACTGACTGGACTGCCGAAATAGATGACGGCGTTATCGAGCCGTTACGCGACAAGTTGCAGCTGATTTATGACAAATATCCTGAAATCGCACGGCTTTATCCCGAACTTAAGTTTTCAGAACCACTGTGGGTGATATATCGCTGGCTGGAGTTATTACCGGTAGATGCAGCAAACAAACAAGCGTTTTTGAGCGAACAAAACTGCGATAAGGTGCTAAACTATATAAATGACTTGGTGCGGTAATATTTTTGATCCAGATCATAATTTGTTGCGTATGGATTAGCACATACGGAATAAATCGGACCGAAAACTATGCTTGTTGGAATACCATTGGAACACGAAAACAGCGCTGTAGAACCGAAAGAGTGTGCAGTTGAAATGTCTGACTATCTGGTAAAGGTAGCGCAGGACAGGTGCAAAGCCTCATTCGCCAGAGTGTTCGGCTTTTTTGCCCCGCGGCTGAGATCTTACGCACTCAAGCAATTGGGCAATGAAGCATTGGCCATGGAGCTTGTACAGGACACAATGTCCAATGTGTGGCAGAAAGCGCACCTCTTCAATTCGGAAAAAGGTTCTCCTTCTACCTGGATTTTTACCATCGCCAGAAACATTCGCTTTGATATGCTCCGTAAAGTTCAGAATCGCAAGGAAGACATTTGTGCTGATGATTTATGGCCAGTGCTTTGCGAACAAACACCCGACGCGAATGAGAAGTCGTTAGACGATCAGGTTACATTGGAGCAAATCGGTCATTTGTTTGAAGATTTGCCAGAGAAACAGAAAGTAGTATTAGAGGCCATTTACATCGACGGGAAGTCACAGCAGGAAATTGCTGATGAACTGGATATTCCTCTAGGTACTGTAAAATCCAGAACCCGGCTTGCTTTGCAGCGTCTCAAAGGTATGTTAAGCGATTATGATTAAGTTCCACCCAACCCCTGATCTCATTGAGCAGTTTGTGACGGGAACCCTGGCACCAGCCGAGTCGTTAATGGTGTCTGCCCACTGCGATATGTGTAAATACTGTCGGGAACTCGTCGATGACAAAACGGCGGAGTTCGCAATGGATCATCTCGAGCTCGAAAACGCGGCAGAGAGTTACGATCCGCAGTTCGATTTGATGCTTGCTAATATTACTCAACAACCGGTCGCCGAGGCGCCTGATGTGCAAACCCGAAAATTGTCTGCCGCGCAGACGATGAGCACGTCAATTGAGTTAGACGGCAAAACTTTCGAGTTACCTAAAACGTTGCATCGCCTGATTCAAAAGAAAGGCAACTGGTCATCGTTGGTAGGAAAACTATGGCAGGCGCCAGTTGATATGGGCTATGACGGTGTGGCCAACTTCATATACATGGAAAAAGGGGGCTCGGTGCCAGAACATACTCACCGGGGGTCTGAAATGACACTGGTGATCAACGGAGAGTTCTCCGATGGCATGAACGAATATGATTCAGGTGATTTCATTTATATGAATGGCGATCACACTCATGCACCGGCCTCAAACGCCAACGAAGGGTGTCTGGTGTTCAGTATCGTCGATCAACCCCTTCATTTTACCTCGGGGATCGCCCGGCTGCTCAATCCGTTCAGCCATTTATTCTTCAGGTAATGAAACAGGCCATCAGGCCTGTTTTTGTTTGTGTGGGGTAAAATCAGTTTCTGCCATTGCCCTGAATCCATCTTAACGGGTGACTTGCGTCGTTATTCTCCATCCTCTTGTGGTGCTTCTTGCGGTTCATTGGTATTCTGTATCCAACGATAAGCAGAACATGTGACTTTTGGATGGTTGCTCAGTTGTTGGTTCAGGTTGGCATTTACTGCTTGTTCCCCTTGCTCCTGACATTTGAAAAAAATCCTCAGACCCGTCGGGTCTCGCTGTACATCTATGTCAGTCTGGTGCTCATTATGGGCGGATTTCTTGGCGCTGTTTATTCAGTCGTTTTACCCGGTGATATCAGCTTATCCGGCGGTACCATCGCATACGGTGGGTTTATGATGGCCTGCATCATGATGGCCTTTATAGAAAATGACCCGTTTATCCTGCAAAACATCATGCGCCTGGTGGTCACGGTGTCGATTTTCAAAGTCCTGTTGTTCGCCAGTATTGCTGAAACGCTGAACGCAACGGATGTGCTCAATCCCCTTAATGTGCCTGTGGGCCTGTTTGAACTGTCACTGCCGTTGATTGTCCTAGGCGCGCTCCTGATCATTGCTGAACTGTATTTTCTGGTTTTTGTGTTTGACCGCTTAAAAAGAGTGTTACCTAACCACTTTCTGTTTAGTCTCGCCTACAGCCTGGGCTTCGTCAGTATCATTCTGATGGATGGCGTGCTGTTTCCGGTGTTGGCAATGGGTGTATCCAGTGAGGTGTTCGGACTTATCATCGGCAATTTAAGCGGTAAAGCGATTATTGCTGTTACTTTTGGGTCCTATTTATTTCTGTTTATGCTGACCAACAGAGCAAGAATGGAGAAAGCGCTTAATGACCCCTTGCTCAACTGGCGAATGTTGTTATCCAGCTCCAGTAATATTGTGCGTAAGCTTGAACAAAATGAGCAGCAGCTATTACAGGCCAGAACTGTTGTTGAGCACAGTCGGGAAGGGATGGCAGTACTGGATAGTGATTTTCAGGTTGTATCAACCAATCCGGCGCTCGAACATTTGTTTGCCACGTCGAGCATTGGCGAGTTAAACCATAAAGCGCTGTTTAAGTTATTCTCAACACCGGTAAACCTGACACAGGTTAAAATGCAGCTCAGTCAGACAAAATCCTGGTCGGCTGAAGTCTCCTGGCACATCGATAATAAAGCCCATTTTGGTTTACTAACCCTGGTGACTGTGCTGGACCGGCATCTACAGGTGTGCAACTACACCGCCTCATTAACCGATATCTCTGAGCTGGTGGATGTTCGTGAAGAACTGCGCCACATGGCCCATCACGACGTTCTGACCGGCTTATCCAACCGCCGTGCGCTGCAACGTTTATTGGCCGAAACCACCAATGATCAGAACCGGGACTGCAGTCAGGCCGCGTTGTTACTCATCGACCTGGATAACTTTAAGCAGGTTAATGACAGCCTCGGTCATTTTAAGGGAGATAAATTACTGATGCAGGTGGGCCGCCGGCTATCTCAGGTTCTGCCTGCCGGTGCCAAACTGTTTCGTATCGGTGGCGATGAGTTTTCGGTTTATTGTGACGGTATCAGCACTGCCGGCGAAGCACTGCAACTGGCAAACGCCATGCGCCTGCAGGTGAGTTATCCAATTGATATCGATTCACCAGTGCCGGTGTATGTGGATTGTTGCATCGGCATTAGTTTATTCCCGACCTTTGCTTCAACCCTCACAGAGCTTTATCAGCAAGCCGATACCGCGTTGTACTGGGCCAAAGGAATTGGCAAAGGCACTGTAAAGGCTTATCAGGAATCTATGACTGAGACACGCCGCTCTTCGCTGACACTGGAAAGTTTGCTCAGAGAAGCCATTGATAATTGTCAGCTTGATATCTTTTTACAGCCTAAAATCAATTTGCTCAGCGGTGATGTGGAAGGGGCGGAAGTCCTGGCGCGCTGGACCACAGGCGATAACGAGCGAATTCCGCCGGATGTGTTTATTCCGCTTGCTGAACAAGCCGGTTTAATGGGCCGCCTGACTCACTGCATCATGATTAAAGCATGTGACGCGTTTAGCCAAATCGGTGAATTTGTACCAGCCACATTCCGACTAGCGGTGAATATTTCGGCCGGTGAGCTGGCTGATGAGAACCTGTTGAAGTCGCTACGCAGGGTGTTAGGCGAGTTTAATTTAGCGGCTGATCAATTTGAGATTGAATTAACTGAGACGGCTCTGATTGACGTAGACATTGCCACCCTGGTTAGTCTCAAAGAGGAAGGCTTTACCCTGGCGCTGGATGACTTTGGTACTGGCTATTCTTCATTGTCTTATTTAAACCGACTGCCCATCGATACCCTGAAAATTGACCGTAGCTTTATTGCCAATATCCCTGCCGATGTGTCGAGCAGTAATCTTACCCGCAGTATTATTTCCATTGCACGGGATATGAATTGTCAGGTGGTGGCAGAAGGGGTTGAGAATTCCGAGCAACACGCTTTTCTGGAAAATGAAAGCTGTCAGCTGGCTCAGGGATATCTGTACAGCAAGCCGTTACCGCTTTGCGACTTCCTGGCCTTTATTAAAAGTTGATGAGCGGTGTAAGCTAACGGTTAGCGCTCACAAAAAAGCAGCCTTCAGGCTGCTTTTTTGTTGGGGTAAACAGTGTGTTAGCTAATGAACTCACTGTCCGGGAAGTTCAGTTTCAGCGTTTTCATGGCGTTATCGCGTAATTCTGTGAGCTCTAACTGTTCATAGCACGACACCATAATTTCCAGCGCCTGTTGCACCTGATCTGAGTCCGGATAGTATTCAAGCACGTAACGGCCTCGGTTTGCCGCCGCAATAAACGCTTCACGGCGCATATAGAAGCGGGCAATAGAGATTTCATAACTGGCCAGACGATTTTTGATAAACACCATACGCTGGCGCGCATCAGCAGCGTACTTACTATCCGGATATTGCTGGATTAAACGTCTGAAATCGTCAAAAGCCTGTTTGGATTTACTCGGGTCGCGATCGGTAGTATCAATACCTACGAGTTCCTGGAACAGGTTGTTATCGGCTTCCATGTTGGTCAGACCGCGCATATAAAACGCGTAATCTACGTCAGCATGGTTAGGGTTTAAGCGAATGAAACGGTCGATGGTGGCCAGAGTCTGGTCAACCTTGCCGGATTTATAATAGCTGTAAACCAAATCTAACTGTACCTGGTGAGACAGTGGGCCAAATGGAAAGCGGGAGTCCAGCGCACTCAGAGAGTCGGCGGCCGCGGCGAAGTTACCATTCGCCATACTCTGACGTGCTTTGTCGTAAAGTGCCTGCGCGCCCAGGTTTGCATTCATCACCTGATCTTCTTTGCTTGAGGATGAACACCCTGTCACGGTTAACAAAACGCTAATCAGCAGGGGGGCAATGCAACGGTTTATTTTCATAGTACTACTGGTTCCTGGTACACAATTAATTTTTTACTGCAAGGGTAAACAGTTTTCTGTCTGGCATTTTAACGTACTCTTAAACGCAAACACCACATAAACTCCAAAAGAAAACAGCCTCTGCTGCCAAACCTGTTATAATCTGCCTTTTGTGTTCCCACTTTAGGCGGTTATGGTACAACAAAGTTCACAGATTTCATTAGCAGCGCAAACTGAATCCCAACACTTTGGTTTGAGGTTAGATCAGGTAATTGCAGATTTGTTCCCTGATTATTCCCGTTCAAAGTTAAAAGAATGGATTTTGGCAGGTAATGTAACGGTAAATGGCGAAGTGTGCAAAGTCCCGCGTCAAAAAATGACCGGTGATGAGTTAATTGAGGTTGAGGCCGAAATTACCCAGCAGGTTGCCAATGTGCCGCAAAAAATAGAACTGGACATCGTTTATGAAGACGATCAGATCCTGGTAATTAATAAACCCGCCGATCTGGTTGTTCATCCCGGTGCCGGTAATCAGGACGGCACGCTATTGAACGCGTTACTGGCCCACGTGCCGGATATCGATAAAGTGCCCAGAGCCGGCATTGTCCATCGCCTCGATAAAGACACCACCGGTCTGATGGTGGTGGCTAAAACGTTACCAGCTCAAACCCATCTGGTAGAGCAATTGCAGGGCAGGGTGATGAGTCGCGAATACGAAGCGCTTGCTTTTGGCACTATGATTGCCGGAGGTATTGTTGATGCGCCGATTGGTCGTCATGCGACGAAACGTACACACATGGCGGTCCGCGAGTTCGGTAAACCCGCAGTGACTCACTATCGGGTTATCGAGAAATTCCGTGCTCATACCCACGTGCGGTTGAAACTGGAAACCGGTCGCACGCATCAGATCCGTGTCCATATGGCTTATATTAAGCATCCATTGGTTGGCGATCCGGCCTATGGCGGCAGATGGCGCTTACCCAAAGGTGCCAGCGAAGAATTTGCTGACACGTTAAGAAACTTCAAGCGACAGGCACTGCATGCTGCGCAGTTATCTCTGTACCATCCGCAAACCGATGAGTGGATGACCTGGCAGGCGCCGTTACCAGAGGATATGGTTAGTCTTATCGAAAGTACTCGCCAGGACACTAAGCAATTTGGCCTGGATGAACTCTGATCTTCCGCTGATTTTGCCGGCCTGGGATGCGCCGGCCAGTGTCACTGCCTATTGCACTACCCGGCAAGGGGGGAGCAGTGAAGGTATCTACGCCAGCCTGAATGTAGGCAATCATGTGGGCGACAGTGCCGAGCAGGTGAGTCGCAACCGCAGTCTGCTGCCCCATCATGAGAAACTGCACTGGTTAAATCAGGTACATGGTCATCAGGTGGTGACTTTGCCAACCGCAATCACAGAAGCCGATGCATCAATAAGTCGTTCGCCCGAACATCTTTGTGCTGTGATGACGGCTGACTGTGTACCCGTGCTCTTATGCAATACAGCAGGCACGGAAGTGGCCGCCATTCATGCGGGCTGGAAAGGGTTGCACCTGAAGGTGATTGAGCACACGATTGCCGCGATGCAATCGCCGGCCAATACGTTGCTAGCCTGGATAGGGCCAGCCATTTCACAAGCTTGTTATGAAGTGTCTGAGCAGGTAGCCCGTCATTTCAGTCAGTATCCGGGCGCTATTATTCGCTCTGATAATGCCGATAAATATCTGCTCGATCTGCCAATGATAGCGCGCTGTCAGTTAGCCTCGCTCGGCTTACAGCACATTACCCCGTCAGCGCTTTGTACCTATGCCGATGAGCGATTCTTTTCGCACCGTCAGGCGACCCACCAACAACAGCAGCAAACCGGCCGAATGGTCAGCGTGATAGGGTTGTGTGGCGTATAGCGGTAAGTGCTGTACACCTTTTTGCCTTTCTCCTACTATGATGCCTGTAACAGCTTATAAAGAATAAAAAAGTTAAGGAGACGACAGTTGAAAAAAATTATCTCATGTTTGGTTGGCGTAACCGCATCATTGTTATGCGCCAGTGCCGTAAACGCGGCCTCACCAGAACGCTTTAAAGGCCATATGATGTTGCTGGCCGACGATTTGCTGGCCGGTCGCGACACCGGTAGTATAGGGCACGATTTTGCGTCGCTGTATATTGCCAGTGAGTTGCAAAAGATGGGCGTTGCCCCCGCCGGTGAAGAAGGGAGTTACTATCAGGTAGTGCCATTTAAGCAGGCGACCCTGGATATGTCATCGCCCAAAATGGTGGTCTCAGACGGCGATGATTCCGTTGAATTTGAGTTTATGCAAAATATGCTCATGAGCGCCGACATCAACAACGAAACATCCAGTGTGTCCGGCGAGCTGGTTTTTGCTGGGTTTGGTATTGATGCACCGTACCTTAATTATAGCGATTACGAAAATATAGACTTAAAAGGCAAAATAGCGGTGATTTTGTCTGACAGACCGCATGACTTCCCCAGTGAGGAAGGTTCTCACTTTCGACGCCTGATTGCTGACAGCCTGGTAAAAAGCGGTGCTATCGGAACCATAGTGGTAAGCACGCCGACCTCTGAAAAAGTATCACCCTTCGAGAAGCGCAAGTTATATGTAAAAACACCGTCCACTCGCTGGTTAACCAAAGAGGGTGAAGTAAACAACGGTTATCCGGCGCTGAAAGGCGGCGCAACCCTAAGCCTGGAAGCAGGTAAAACCCTGTTTGAGATGGCCCGCATCGACCTGCAAGAGATTTTTGAGAAAATCGAAAATAATGAGTCGCTGACGCCACGGCCAATGGGGCTGACAGCCACCCTGGAAAAGAAATCGGTACACAGTGAAACCACTAGTCCCAATGTTGTTGGCGTAATTGAGGGCTCTGATCCGAAGCTTAAAAATGAATTTATCATTTTAAGCGCGCACTCAGACCACATTGGTGTGAGTAAAAACTCGGTGTTAAAAGACAAAATTAACAATGGTGCGATGGATAATGCCAGTGGAGTATCCACACTGCTGGAAATCGCTCACGAATTCCATCATGCCAAAGAAAAGCCTAAACGCTCGGTAATCTTTGCTTTTGTGACCGGTGAAGAGAAGGGCCTGTTAGGCTCTGAATACTACGCCACTTATCCTACGGTGCCCATTGATAACATTGTTGCCAATGTGAATCTGGATATGCCTATCCTGACTTACCGTACTAACGAGATTATTGCCTTTGGCGCTACCCATAGCTCGCTTGAAAAAACGGTTAGCAGTACCTTGCTGAAAAATGAAATGAAGCTGATTGAAGATCCGATGCCTGAGCAGGCCATATTTGTTCGCAGCGACCAGTATAGTTTTGTTAAACAGGGTGTACCGGCTGTTTTCTTAGTGCCGAGTCTTGCGACTGAAGTAAAAGATGCCCTTGCCGTATCGCCACAAACCTTCCTGGCTAAGCATTATCACATGCCTTCGGATGATTTAAATTTACCTATTGATTACGAGTGGGCCGCGCAATTTGTTGAAATCAATTACGCCATTGCCCGGGATTTGGCCAACGCGCCGGAACGTCCTGCCTGGAACAGCGATAGTTTCTTTTCTACCCTGGGTAAAGACTAACTGTTTGTTTCTGCTGGCCGTCTGCATTCGCAGGCGGCTTTTTATTCCGCCTTTAAACCCGCCCAAAATCAGCCATACTTAACATCAGCCAGATACCTGACCTGACGCAAATTATGTAATTATTTGCGCATAATTTTTATACAGGTTACTTGAATCCGGATTTATTCATACCCATAAACAGAGCAAGGGTATTAGCACGGTTAAAAGAGGTTTCCATGCGTTTAGATAGATTTACCAGCAAGTTCCAGATTGCGATCTCAGATGCGCAGTCTCTTGCTTTGGGCAGAGATCATCAGTTTATCGAGCCCGTGCATTTGATGACAGCATTGTTAAATCAGCAGGGCGGCACCGTTCGTTCAATGCTGGATCAGGCTGGCGTAAATGTGAATGCGCTGCGCTCTGCACTGTCCCAGGCGATTGAAAGATTGCCACGGGTAGAAGGTATCGGCGGCGAAGTACAGTTAGGCAAAGACAGCGTTGTACTGCTCAACCTGTGTGACAAAATCGCCCAGCAACGAAAAGACGATTATATTACGTCCGAAATTTTCGTGTTGGCCGGTATTCAGGATAAAGGCCGGCTGGGTGATATGTTCCGCGAGCTGGGGGTCACCAAAGAAGCCATTGAAAAAGCCATTGATGCCATGCGCGGCGGTCAGAAAGTCACTGACCCTAACGCCGAAGACGTGCGTCAGGCACTCGAGAAATACACCACGGATCTCACTGAACGTGCAGAACAGGGCAAGTTGGACCCGGTAATTGGCCGGGATGACGAAATTCGCCGTACTGTGCAGGTTTTGCAACGCCGGACAAAAAACAATCCGGTGTTAATTGGTGAGCCTGGGGTGGGTAAAACTGCTATTGTCGAGGGGCTGGCCCAACGCATTATTAATGGCGAAGTGCCGGAAGGCTTAAAAGACAAGCGCGTATTGTCGCTGGACATGGGCGCGCTGGTGGCTGGGGCCAAATATCGTGGTGAGTTTGAAGAACGGCTCAAAGCCGTTCTTAACGAACTAGCCAAAGAAGAAGGCCGGGTCATTTTGTTTATCGATGAGTTACACACCATGGTTGGGGCGGGGAAATCAGACGGCGCAATGGACGCCGGTAATATGCTCAAACCAGCACTTGCCCGCGGCGAATTACACTGTGTGGGCGCCACCACTCTGGATGAGTACCGTCAATACATTGAGAAAGATGCCGCGCTGGAACGCCGGTTCCAGAAAGTACTGGTAAATGAACCCAGTGTGGAAGATACCATCGCGATTTTACGAGGGCTAAAGGAACGTTACGAATTGCACCACTCGGTAGATATCACCGACCCGGCAATTGTCGCCGCTGCCACGTTGTCACACCGTTATATCAGTGACCGGCAGTTGCCCGATAAGGCTATCGATTTGATTGATGAAGCTGCTTCAAGTATTCGCCTGCAAATTGATTCTAAACCGGAAGAGATGGATCGCCTTGAGCGCCGTATTATCCAGCTTAAACTGGAAGAGCAGGCGTTGGCAAAAGAAACCGATGATGCCAGTCACAAGCGGCTTGAAATGATTGAGCTGGAACGTGAGCAGGCGGAAATTAAGTTCGCTGAACTGGAGAAAATCTGGAAGGAAGAAAAAGAGGCGATGCAGGGCACCCAGTCGATTAAATCTGAGCTGGAACAAGCCAAGCTGGATTTAGAGATTGCTCGCCGTGCCTCGGATTTAAACCGGATGTCTGAGTTACAGTATGGCCGTATTCCTGAGCTTGAGATGAAGCTGGAAAAAGCCGCCGAAAACGAGAACAAAGAAACTCTGTTAATGAAAAACCGGGTTACGGATGCTGAAATTGCTGATGTGTTGTCGCGCTGGACGGGGATTCCGGTGTCGAAAATGCTTGAAGGCGAGCGCGATAAGCTATTGCGAATGGAAGATGTACTGCACAAACGCGTAGTGGGTCAGCATGAGGCTGTTAACGCAGTGTCCAATGCCATTCGCCGTTCACGTGCAGGGCTGGCCGATCCAAACCGACCCATTGGTTCGTTCCTGTTCTTAGGACCAACCGGGGTAGGTAAAACAGAGCTGTGTAAATCACTGGCCGGGTTTATGTTTGATACCGAAGAGGCCATGATCCGCATAGATATGTCGGAATTTATGGAAAAACACAGCGTGGCACGCTTGGTAGGTGCGCCGCCGGGGTACGTAGGATACGAAGAGGGCGGTTATTTAACCGAAGCGGTGCGCCGTAAGCCTTATTCCGTGATCCTGCTTGATGAGGTAGAGAAAGCCCATCCGGATGTGTTTAATATTTTACTGCAGGTGCTGGACGATGGTCGCCTGACCGATGGCCAGGGCCGCACTGTAGATTTCAAGAATACCGTAGTGATCATGACTTCTAACCTGGGCTCTGACATTATTCAGGATAAGCATCAGGAAAATCAGTACGAAGAAATGAAATCGATGGTGATGAATGTGGTGGGGCAGCATTTCCGTCCGGAGTTCATTAACCGGGTGGATGATATAGTGGTCTTCCACCCACTGGGTAAAGAGCAGATTAAAACCATCGCTAAGATTCAACTGGCGGCGCTGCGTGCCCGGCTGGCAGATAAAGGCTATAAACTTGAATTATCTGCTGCGGCAATGGATAAGCTGGCTGACGCTGGGTTTGATCCAGTGTTTGGTGCAAGACCGCTCAAGCGGGCCATCCAGACACAGGTAGAAAACCCACTGGCGCAGCAACTGCTGTCGGGCGCTATCTTGCCAGAGTCCACTATTCGTATTGATGTGGATGGCGATAGTTTAATTGTGTATTAATACTCTGACCTGATGCAAAAAAGGCTGCCAGAGGCAGCCTTTTTCCTATTGTCGTGAGCTTAATATAATCGGATGTATGTTTATTTCAGTCGATTAAATAACTCTTCTGCTTCCGCTTTATCCGGAAACACTTTATCCAAGGTATTGTTACGAAGTAATTCTTGTTTGGCTTCTTCTTTCTTACCCAGCTTGTCTAGTGTTGCAGCAATATGATACTGAATTGTCGGATCTTCAGAATTGACTGCATATGCCCTACGCAGTGTATTCAGGCCTTTCTCTAGTTGATTTGCCGTTACCAACAGCCAACCGTAAGTATCCAGTAAGGGCGCTGAATTACCTGAAATTTCCAGTGCTTTCTGACTGAAATTCAGGGCTTTTTCTATGTCTTTGTTAGTATAGATATTTGCCATGTTGTTTAAAATAAAAGCGCGTTGGGGAAGTTTCTCTTCGTCGAGAAGTGCCGTGTATATACGCTCTGCTTCGTCATATTGTTTGTCCAACATCAGTGCATCAGCGAGGATCTGTCTAACCAATACTGATTGACTACTTTTTGACGTGAGTCCTTTTACATAGTTGATAAATTTACTTCTGTACTGCTGATTTTGCTGAGCGATAACATAGAGTTTTAACAGTGGCAGATTAAAACTGGTCATTGATTGGTGAGATTTTAAATAATTAGAAAAAGCCTTTTCTACTTCATTCTGTGCTAGGAGCAAGTCTCCTTGTAACACCAGATAATTAGCATTCTCGCCAAACATTTCGGAGTAAGTAGACAGTTTCTCTTTTGCTGACTCAAGCTTGGATTGCTCAATAAGAAAATTAATAAATTCAGCATGGGCCTGCTCCCATTTGGGGTTCAATTCGATGGCGCGTTTTATCGATCTCTCTGCTCCTTCTAAATCCAGTGCTGAACGCTGAATTTTACTAAGGCGCAGTAAATCAAATGGTTTATCTGACCAGATTGCGTAAACCACATTGAGCTGAGAGGCTGCGTCGGGATAGTTGCGCTGCTCTATCAAAATGTCGGCTTTTTTCAACATGTATTCGGAATTCAATCTATCAAGATTGAGTAATTGATTTATCTCTGAGATGGCATTTTTCAGATCGCCAGTCTGCCGGTAAATTGAAACGAGTAGTTCCCGAGGTTCAGGGCTCGAGGCATTGAGCGCTTTCGCGATCAATAGTCGATCAATAGCCAGATCGAACTGCTTTTCCAGTGTATAAATTTGGCCTAACAGTAGCAATGCTGACAGGTTGTCACGCTTTTCTTTTACTACAGACTCAAGGAGTTCGATGGCTTCTTCTCGTTTGTCTTGCTGGAACGCAATTCGTGCTTTGACAACTTTAGCGCCTAAATGATTAGGCTCTAATCGAAGGGCTTTATTAACTATTTCTGTGGCTTCTTCGGTTCGACCAAGTCGAATGGCAATATCCGCTCTGATAATTTGATATGCCAGGTTGTCCGGCCATTTTTCTGTTAAATACGATGCCTGAATAAAAGCGTTATTAAAGTCACCAATCTGGCCAAACAAAATCGCTTTTAATTCTGCAACAGATTCTTCCTTACTGTTTTTTAAGTTGGCATCTAGATAATCACTGGCTGCCTGATATTGATGCTTACTCATCAACAGTTTGGCATGGATGAGTTTAACTTTAGTATTGTCTGGGTAGGTTTTCTGAAGCTCAGGTAGCATACGTTCGCATTTAAAGTTTCGGCGAATCGAAATATAGAGCTCGCAGGTCAGTACGCCAACATCGGGATTTTTTAATACCACATTAATGTGTTTTTCCAGCGCGGCTATCGCATCTTTGTAATAGCCAAAACGCAGAAGGGAATCGGCCAACATACCAATAATTTCTGGAGAGGGGGTGCGCTCCGATACGTAACGAGCCAGCTCTGTACTGGCGAGTTCATAGTTTTGGTTAATATAGGCAACTATACCTGTAACAACGCTGAGCTGAATTCGTTCATTACGTTGTTTCTCATCGAGTAAACTAAGTTCCTGAGTAAGTTGCTGGAGGATCTTATCTGCTTCAAACTGTTGTTTGGTTAACGCCAGGATGCGCGCTTTTAATAAACGGATTTGAATATCTGCCGGGGTTTGTTGCTCAATTTTTGTAATGACTTTGCGAGCTTCCTCATAGTCACCTAATTCTGCGAGCTCAGCCGCTAATGAACGCATGAAAAGTGGATTAGATGGCTGCAGACTATCGACCTTTTTAAAGGTTTCCAGAGCTTCTTCTTTTTGCCCTCTGGCATGTTGCAGTTTGCCAAAAGCGTGTAATAGAACCGCAGAAGAGGGGATTTTTGTACGATAGCCAAGCAATAAATCTTCAGCCCCGTCAAGGTTACCAACCGATATCAACATATCTGCGTAGGCACTGACAACGACTAAATTATTTGGCGATAGCTTTAATATTTGTTGATATTCTGATTCCGCTTCTTTTGGCCTGTTTTGTCTTATATACGCACTTGCAGCATTTAATTTAAGTGCAATTTTGGTTTCCGTCGAAATGGACTGGCTGTCTGCAAGGTTTACTACCAAATCATATTCACCCTGCATTAAATAAGCGGTGCTCAAATAAGGCAGTGCTAGATTTTTATCGGCGCCAAGTTGCAGAGACTCTTTGAATTCATCGATGGCATCCAGAATAAATCCGTCAATAAGAAGGATCCTGCCCATCAATAACTTGGAGGGAAGATGATCCGGATTATCTCTTAAGGTGTTCTTTAACAATATGTAAGCTTCACCCACTTGTTCCTGATTAAATGCGCTTAGTGCTGCCTCATACTTATCCTGGGCAATCGATGAGTTTGATAATAAAAGTATCGCACAGGCAAATGTGCTTTTTAGTAAGTTATTCATATTGCTTCTGTCTTATCTATTTGACTTGATTATGAAGGGTTTACAGGTATAAAAAAACCCCGCTTAGCGGGGTTTTTATGTCATAAGAAAATAATTACTTATGTATTCTGCGGCGATTCCACATAAATACAAGCGCTGCAGCCATTAAACCAAGTGACGCAGGCGCGTTAGCTTCTACCGGAGGGGTAGTATTGCTATCTTCATGACTAGTCATGATGCCAGCAATCTTAACGTAATCTTTGCCATTCTCGTAACCGCTGGTAGAACCAAAATATTTGTTATATGCACCCACTAACCAATATTGTGATTCAAAACCGCCATTGTTAAAGCTCTCCCAACCTGAGGTTGCACCGTGGTTAATAATTTCGAACACGGCATGCGTTCCGGCCGTAATTGCACTGGCAATTGAGCTCCATGTAGAGCTGCTGCTATATGACGGTAAGGTATTAAAACCAATCACCACCATATCACTGTCGTTTGACGAATAGCCTATATTCAACTGAGTCAAAGCTACAGATTTGTTAAAATCAAATAACAGCATGTCTCTCTGATCACTGTTATCAACGTAGTGACCATCGTTATTGTCCTGGTTATAGACAAGCAAACCATGATTATTTGATGATACTTCCGCCGTTTCTACTTCACCGTTATTGCCAGTATCTGCATACGCGGTGATATCCAGGTTTAGTCCACCTTGTGAAATCTCGTAAACGTTTCCGTCTCCGCTAGATGTGTTCGAAAAGTTACTGGAACTAGTAAAATCAAATGTTGATACTGTTGTTGTTGCATTGGCTAGGCTTGCCGCGAATAAACCAATGGTGCTCAGAACCAGAACTGTCTTATTACAGTTAAACCGCATACTTCACTTCCTCATTAACTACGCATTCTTGCTAAAACATCTTAAGCAAAAAGTGATCCAAAATTTAAAATATTATAAATTCAATAGGTTAGAATTATTTGTCAGTTAATTTTACGGTCAGTGTAAATTATCCTGACATGGATATGGATGAGAAAGTGCTTCAACATGGCAGTTTCTTAATCCCTTGATTTGCATTCTATAAGTAATAGTCAAAGTGATATGTATATGATCTGATAAGTAGTTATACCACGTAGGTATTGAGGTATATAAAAGCAGAAATGCTTTGAAACTTAAAATCGTTAAGCATGTCCATTGAGATTATGAAATAATGTGCACCGTTTGTAGCTATAGAGAAAATCATGTCAGAGAGTAAACATAAAGGTATCTATTTGTTACCGAATCTTCTAACCACCGCCGGGCTGTTTTCAGGTTTCTTTGCTGTAGTGTCTTCGATGAACGGGCGTTTTGAAGCTGCAGCGGTAGCAGTTTTCGTCGCCATGATATTTGATGGTTTGGATGGACGGGTGGCCAGAATTACCAATACCCAGAGTGATTTTGGTGCGGAATACGATTCCATGGCCGATATGGTGTCATTCGGTATGGCGCCTGCGTTAGTGGCTTATAACTGGGGTCTCAGTGATTTGGGTAAGCTCGGTTGGTTTGCTGCCTTTATCTATGTAGCAGGTGCTGCACTGCGGCTGGCACGCTTTAATACTCAGGTTGGTGTTGCCGACAAACGTTTCTTCCAGGGGCTAGCCAGTCCGGCAGCGGCCGCCGTTGTGTGCGGATTTGTCTGGTTAGGTGTCGAGTACGATATTAATGGTAACGATATTGGACTGATTGTTGCGCTGGTTACCGGCTTATCCGGTCTGTTAATGGTCAGTAACTTTAAATATAACAGCTTTAAAGAAGTCAACTGGAACGGCAAGGTGCCGTTTGTCGCACTGTTAGTCATATTGCTGATATTTATCATTGTGGCAACAGAGCCAGCCTTAGTGTTGTTTATTGTATTTGCACTTTATGCACTGGCAGGCCCAATTAACACATTTAGAACGGTTGATAAGGTGACGTTGAGTGATGTGGTTGGCGATCAGGTAGAAGATGCTGATTTTGTATCCAAGGTCAGTGCGGAAGACACAGAAGAAACGCCAGTTAAAGGGCAGAGCACAGACGATATAAAAGAACCAAAAGACGAAAAAACGTCGAATTAGTACGGTAAATATACTGATTGATTAAAACGCGACCAAACGGTCGCGTTTTTTAGTTTTATCGCGAAATAATGGTTGACGTTGAAAACCAGATGCGTAGAATGCGCCCCTCTTCAACAGGGAACGCCCAAACAGGCCAACCCGACATATGGCAAAGCCTTATGTGAAGCGGTATGCAGCGACAATGCTTCGAAAATAAATTTTCAAAAAAGTGTTGACGCAGTAAACCAAAAGCGTATTATACGCATCCCGCTTCGGCAGGTTT